>SLSQ01000296.1 GCA_007130355.1 Trueperaceae bacterium | reverse complement strand
CCGCCCGCACCGGAGGAGGACCAGAGCTACGCCGCGTACGGCCGGGCGCTCGAGGTGCCGGCGCTCGACCCGCAGCACGACGGCGTCGCGGACGTGCATCCGTACCACCTGCTGGACGACGTGCGCGACCTGCACGCCGTCGCGGCGCTGGGCGCGGGCCGTTGGGGGCAGCTCGAGAACCTGGTCCGGTTCGAGGGACCCCAGCTGCTGCCGGGCGGCGAGAGGTCCCACCGCGCCGCCCAGGCCGCCGCGCGGGCGCTCGATGCCGCGCTTCGGCTCTGGCGCGAGGGGCACGGCGCTCCGGTGGACCGATCGGCGCTGCAGGCCTCCGGCGCCGTGTCCGAGACGTTCCTCGACCCCGTCGACGACCTGGCACGCGCGTTGGACGGCGACGCTCGGGCGCTGTTGGAGGCGCTCGAGGACCGGAGCGTGCCCCGGTGGCGGACGGCGTCGACCGAGGAGTTGCGCGACCACCTCGAGGCGCACGGCCACCTGCCGCGTCGCGAGCCGCCGACCCGCGACGAACTCCGCGCCCGCGCCCGGGCCGCCGTCGCGTCCGAGCTTCGGGAGGGGCTCCTGTCGGTGGCGGTCGTCGAGCGGATCGTCGACGCCCTCACGGCATCTCGAAGCGCACGTTCCCTTCGTAGTTGATCATCCACGGAACGCCGAACCGGTCGGTGCAGGTGCCGTACGCCTCGGCCCAGGCGGTCGTCTGCAACTCCATCCCGACGGTGCCGCCCGCGGCGAGGCCGGCGAAGACGCGTTCCGCCTCCTCCCGGTCGTCGGGGGTGAGCATCACGTAGGCGTGGTCGCCGAAGGTGACCGAACCGCCCAGCGAGGGCGGTACGTCGGACGCCATCAGCATCGAGCCGTCGCCGAGCGGGAGCGCGAGGTTCGCGACCATGTTCGCCTCTTCCTCGGGCATTCCGTCGGGGGCGCCCAGGTCGCGGAAGCGAAGGATCGTCAGTTCGCCGGCGCCGAACAGGTCGCGGTAGAAGCCGAACGCCTCTTCGGCGTTGCCGGGGAAGTTCAGGTACGGCTGGGCGGATCGCATGCGGGCCTCCTTCGAGAGATGCTGGTGACGAGGCGACGTCTCCGGCTCCAAGACCCGTTCCGGGTCGGTCACCGTCTGGCGTGGGAGGCGTCCCCGACGAGGTCGACACGACGTCTTCGGTTGCTTCTCCTTTCGGCTCCGACGAGGCGAAGGGGGAGGCGACGCAGGTTCGATCAGCGGACCGACTGCCTACGGCAAGCTGAACAGAACGGCCGTGGCCGCCCCCCGGGAACCCCAAAGGCCCGAGTCGTGGCCCGACATGACCGCCACGTACTGCTTGCCGTCGAGTTCGTACGTGATGACGCCCCCGGCGATGGATCCGCCGGTGTTGAAGCGGTAGAGAACGTCGCCGCTCTGCGCCTGGAACGCGATGAGGTTCCCATCGACGTCCCCGGTGAAGACGACGTTCCCGGCCGTCGCGACGACGCCGCCGAGCATCGGCTTGTCGAACTGGTGTCGCCAGGCCACCTCGCCCGTCGCGGCATCGGTGGCGTAGAGCCAGCCTATGGCCTCGTCGAACGGATCCGGTTCGCCGTACTCCGAAGCGGTGAGGTGGCGCTCGAGGATCGACCGTCCCTCGGCTTCCTCGTCGTACTGCTCGGCGTCGCCGGCGTACCAGGTGGTGCACCAGTCGATCGTCGGCGTGTAGAGCATTTCCGTTTCCGGGCTGTACGCGGGACCGCTCCACATCAGACTGCCGCGGTGTCCCGGGCACATGTGCAGTCCGTCTTCCGTGAACGGTTCCCCGACGTTCTTCTGCCTCGTCACCGGTACGACGTAGACCGGTTCGCCCGTGTCGCGATCGAGCACGTGAAGACGCCCGTCCTTTCCTCCCGTTGCGATCAGGTCGCGTTCGACGCCGTTGATCGTCGCCGTGAAGAGGGGACCGGCTTGGCTCGCGTCCCAGCCGTACTGTCCTCCTGGCGTCAGCTGGTAGTACCAGCGCAGGTCGCCGCTACGCACGTCGAGCGCAAGGAGCGACGCGGAGTACAGGTTGTCGTATCCGAGGGGGAACACGACGTCCGGTTTGGGGTCGGCCGTCGCCACGTACAGGATCTCTCGGTCCACGTCGAGGGAGTAGTCCCAGATTCCGACTCCCTGGAACTCGCCGGCTTCCAGCGCGTCCATGTCGCCCCACGACTCGGCTCCTGGCTCGTCGGGATCGGGGACCGTGTTGAAGGACCACACCTCTTCGCCGCTCGCGAAGTCGAACGCTGCGACCCAGCCCTTCGCATGCGGCCACGGCCACGACGGCCCGGCGATGAGGAGGTCCTCGAACAGCAAGGGCGGATTCGTGTAGTTCTCCCGGGAGTCGGGATGCGTTCTGAGGTTCCTGGCCCAAGTCTCCTCGCCCGTCGCGGCGTCGAGGGCGACGAGGTACCCGTCGGACGTACCGCGCACCAGCGTTCCGTCCTTGATCGTCACGCCCCTCTGGGAGAGGCCCCGTTCCTCTGCGCGCGGCTGCCACGTGTGCCGCCAGAGCTCGCTGCAGTCCGATGCGTCGAGTGCCACCGTGGTACGGAGCATCGTGAAGAACAGCACGCCCCGATGCACGATGGGCTTGGCTTGGAACGACCCGACTTCGCCGACTTGGTACATGCACACGGGAACGAGCTCGTGCACGTTGCTTTCGTCGATCTGGTCGACGTTGACGAAGTTCCGTTGGCCGTAATCGTGTCCGACGTAGAGCCAGTCGCTCGTGTTCTCGTGCGCGGCGTTCAGCGCGTCTTGGTCGGGTCCGTCGTGACCGAGTCCAAGGCCGAGGAACAGGGCGGCGAGCGTAAGCGCGACGATCCGAGTCTTCATGAGCTCTCCTTCGCATGCTTCACGAACTGAACGGGCGATGCCGAGGTACGGGCCGTCTAGGTCGACCTCCTCACGTGCCCCAGGATCGTTGGTTCGATCCAAGGTGCGTGGGTTCGCTCCCGATGGAACCTGAAGCGGCTGGACGGATCGCAGGTGCCAGCCATCGAAGTCATCACGCCGTTCGTGCCTCACGCGGACCTACCGCAGCTGCTCCGCAAGGAATGGAGGTCGATTCGCGGATCCAGGGCGGTCGGAGCTCACACCTACGACGGAAGGGCACGAATATCGATGCTCTGTGATACCAGACCCGCGTCGGCGGCTCCGAAGCGTGGACGTCCACCGTTCGCACGAACGCGCGGCTCGGTACCCGCCGCGTCGCTCGAACCAGAGGACCCGTCCGCCCCCGACGGCGAGCATGACGGTCCAGACCGTCGGGTAGCCCCAGCGGTCGTCGCCGGCGCACCACGTCCTTTCGCGTCTTCAGGTCCACTCGATCAGGTACTCCGTCACCTCCTCGACGATCGCGTCGAGCAACGCGCGTCCGCGTTCCGGGTCGGCCAGGGTGGGCCGGCCGATCGCGCCGGTGGGCGTGAGTTCTTCGAACGAGCCGGCTCGCGTCACCGGACCGGTCTCGGTCAGGTCGCCGCTCGCGAACCGGCTCCGCGGCGGGAGCACGTCCTCGGCGGCGTCCATCCGTACCGATTCCGGGTGCAGGGCCGCCATGAGCGACGTCTCCATCTCGCAGGCGTGGTTGATGCCGCCCAGCTCGCTCGTGCGCCACGACGCGATGCGGTCGAGCGCGAAGTCCCAGTACGACGCGACGGACACGCGCACGTCGTGCTCGAAGCGCAGGCTCTGCGCCGCCGACCTGAGCAGGTTGGCGTTGCCGCCGTGACCGTTCAGGAGCAGGATCCGATGGAAGCCGTGCTCGGACAGCGAGGTCGCCATGTCGGTCGCCACCGCCGTGAACGTCGCGGCGCGCAGGGTGAGCGAGCCGGGGAACGCCATGTGGTGCGGCGAGTAGCCGACCGCGATCGTCGGCGCGACGACGGTGGGGCGGCCGCGACCGGTGGCGGCGCGGGCGGCACGTTCGGCGACGGCGGTGCAGAGGACCCGGTCGACCGAGAGCGGCAGGTGGCGCCCGTGCTGTTCGGTCGCTCCGACGGGCACGACGACGATCGGATCGTGGGTCAGGAGCTCGCGTACCTCGGGCCAGTTGAGGGCGTCCAGGCGGGGGGAGGACCCGTTCGCGGGCCGGGTCGGTTCGGGTGCGTGCGTCATGTAGGGACCTCGTCCTTCGTCGCGTCGGGGAGCGGTTCGTCGTCCTGGGAAGGGATCAGGGTGCCGGCGGGGCGCGCGCCCCGGATCAGGTCGCGCAGTTGCCGCACCGTCTCGTGCGCGTGGGCTTCGGCCGCTGCGGACACGGCGCCGCCGACGTGCGGCGTGGCGACGACGTTCGGGAGGCCGGCCAACGCCGCGGAGGGAACGTCGTCCGGGCCGCGGCCGACGTCCAGCGCTGCTCCGCCGATCGCGCCGGACCGCAGCGCGTCGACCAGGGCGCCTTCGTCCACCAGGCCGCCACGGCCCATGTTCACCAGCAGTGCGTCGGGCCGCATGCGGCGCAGGGCGGTGGCGTCGATCAGGTTCTCGGTGGCGGGGCCGTGCGTCGCGACGAGCACCACGACGTCGGAGGTCGTGAGCAGGTCCGCGAGCTCGAGGTTCGGCACGTCGCTCGGCACGTCGGTCGCGAACGGGTCGCTGACGCGCACGTTCATGCCCAGCGCCCTGCCGAGCTCGGTCAGGCGCCTTCCCAGGTGGCCGTACCCGACCACGCCCAGGTCGCTGCCGGCGAGCTGCCGACCCTCGCGCGGTTCGGGGACGCGTCCGGAGCGGTAGGAGGCGACCGCGTCGGGCAGGTGGCGCCACGACGCCACCATCAGCCCGATCGTCAGTTCGCAGACGGCGTCGATCCAGTGGGGACTGCCGTGGACCACGCGAACGCCGTGCCGGGCCGCGGCGGCCAGGTCGACGGTACGGACGTCCATCGCGCCGCGCACGAACGCTTCGAGGTCCGGCAGGCGTGCGAACGCCGTGGCGGGCGCTTCGACGATGCGGTCGGCGATCACCGCGCGCGCCGAAAGGCGTTCCGCCTCCTCGACCCAACCGAGCGGCGCTGCGCGGGCGTCGCTGCGGAGGAGGTGCACCTCGGCGATCCGCTCGAGTTCGCGTAGGGCGCGGTCCGGGAACAGCCGCTCGCGTCGCTCCGGCGGGTACGCCAGCAGCACCGGCGGTCGTGCGGGGAGGGCGCCGAACCGTGGCGAGTCGGCGCCGCGCTCAGGTGCGCCGACCACGCGCCGTCACCGGGATCGTCCGCACGACGCGACCGTTCGACACGCCGATCAGCTCGTCGTAGAGGTTCACCGTGGGGCAGACGTGGTTCATCACGATCGCGACGCGGTCGCCGATGGCGAGGTCGGAGTCGGGATCGACCTCGAGCACGCCGTGCTCCTCCGAGGCGCGCACGATCCGGACGTCGTCGCGTCCGACGATCTGGGCGGGGGCGCCTCCGCCGCCTATGCGGACGTCCGCACCGAACGACTTCGTGCCCGCGTCCACCACCGCGCGGTCCGGCACGGGACGCGCGACGACGGTCGCGACGACGTACGCCGCGCACCGGTCCCACGAGGCCGAGAAGCGTGCGACGGTGTTCGCGTCGTTCAGTACGTAGGTGCCGGGACGGATCTCGGTCACCCCCTCGGTGTCGGCCTCGAACGGCGCGGCGAGGGTCGATCCCGGCGAGACGGTCGGCACCTCGATCCCCGCCCCCCGGATCGTGTGGGCGACGTCGACGAGGCGCTCGGCCTGCGCGCGCGCGAGGCGTTCGAGTTCCGCGTGGCTCGTGGCCGCGCCGACGTGGCCTCCGTGGGTCATGACCGCCTCGATGCGGACGCCGTCCAGGCGCGCGACGTCCTGGGCCAGGCGCAGCGCATCGGCGGGCGGCACGCCGACCCGGCGAAGGCCGGTGTCGACCTCGAGGTACACGGGCAGGTCGCGTCCGAGCCGGCGGGCGACGGAGGCGATGCCGTCGGCGACGGCGAGGTCGTCCAGCGACACCGCGACCCGGTCCGCGTCGACGCAAAGGCGCTCGAGGCGCCGAAGCTTGGCGTCGCCGACCAACGGGAAGGCGATCAGCACGTCCATGATCCCGCCGTCGACCATCGCCTCCGCCTCGCCGAGCTTCGCGGCGGTGACGCCGACCGCACCGTGCGCCAGCTGGCGGCGGGCGATCCAGGGCGACTTGTGGGTCTTGACGTGGGGGCGAAGGTGCACGCCGTGACGGCGAGCCATGGCGGCGGTCCGCTCGAGGTTCGCCTCCATCACGTCCAGGTCCACGACCAGGATGGGGGTGTCGAGACCGTCCACGGTCGTCGAGAACCGACGATCGGATGCGTCCACGGGGTACGTCCTTTCAGGTGAGCACGCCGACCGTCGCGAGGGCGGCGGTGAGGGCGGCCGGTTCGGGATCGATCGGAATCGGGTCGGCGGATCGGTCCAGGTAGGCGGCGGGGTCCTTGAGGCCGTGACCGGTGACGAGGCAGACGACCGTGTCCTCGCGGCCGATGCGTCCGTCGGCGATCATGCGTCGCGCCCCGGCGACCGCGACCGCGCCGGTCGGTTCCGCAGCGACCCCCTCGTAGCGGGCCATCGCCTCCGCGGCGTCCAGGATGGCGTCGTCGTCGACCGCGAGCGCCGAACCACCGCTCCGGCGGGCGATCTCGAGGGTCCTCGTGCCGTCGTCCGCGTAGCCTTGCAGCGGATCACGGATGCCGCTGGCGACGGTCTCGGGGTCGCCCCAGGCGTCGACCTCGTCGCGACCGGCGTCGTAGGCGGCGGCGATCGGCGCGCAGCCTGCGGCTTGGACCGCCACCAGGCGGGGTTCGCGGTCGACGAGTCCGGCGTGGCGGAGCTCGGCGAAGCCCTTGGCGATTCCGACCAGCAGCGGGCCGGAGCTGACGGGGATCAGGATCCAGTCGGGCACGCGGGGCGCCTGCCGCCAGAGCTCGTAGGCGACGGTCTTGTTGCCCTCCGTCGGGAAGGCGCTGAGGAGGGTCGAGGTGACGTCGTACCAGCCCGACCGCTCGGCCCAGTCGAGCGCCAGGTCGTACGCGCGGCTGAAGTGCCCGCGTACGGCGATCAGGATCGGGCCGTAGAGCGCGATCTGCGACGCCTTGCCGGCGGGGAGGTCGTCCGGGACGAGGACCACGGACGGAAGGCCGGCCCGCGCCGCGTAGGCCGCGACCGAGGCGCCGGCGTTCCCGCTGCTGGCGGTCACGACGCCCGGTACGCCCCACGCTCGAGCCATCGACAGCGCCACCGAGGCGGGCCGATCCTTGAACGATCCGGTCGGGTTGGCGGTCTCGCACTTGAAGCGCAAGCCCGGAACGGCGCCCCACGCATCGGGACGTTCGGCCGCGATCAGGGGGGTGTCGCCTTCGCCGAGTTGGACGGGCGTACCGTGACGCGGGACGGGCAACGTCGCGCGCCAGCGCCACATGCCGGGCGTGGCGTCGCGTACGGCGGCGACGAACGCAGCGCGCCACGCCTCGGGCGAACCGTCGTAACGCGCGTCCAGGATCCCGCCGCATGACGGACACTTCGTACGGTGGGCGAGCGCGGCATCGGCCCCGCACACGACGCAGCGCAGGGTGCGAAGGGTCGGACTCACGGGACCGCGCGGCCCGGCCGGGCCGCGGTCGGAGTTCCGTCCTGCACGACGGCTTCTCCGTTGACCCAGAGGTCGTCGATGCCGGTCGACAGGCGCGCGGGATCGTCGTAGCTGGCGTGGTCGGTCAGACGATCCTCGTGCCACAGCGCCAGGTCCGCGAAGGCGCCGACGCGCAGTTCGCCGCGGTCGCGAAGGCCGAAGGTGCGTGCCGGGAACCCCGTCATGGCGTGCACGAGGGCGGGCAGATCGGGCCGGCCCGCCTCGCGCGCGAGGCGGATCACCTTGGGAAACGAGCCGAAGGTGCGCGGGTGCGGATGCTGCGCGACCGGAATGCCGTCGCTGCCGATCATGTAGTCGCCGCGCTCGAGCAGCTGCAGCACCTGCTCGTGGAAGAGGGCGTCGCGGTTCGGGAAGGAGGGAGGCGCCTCGCGGCCGCCGACGACCAGGTCCTCGCGTTCCAGGAGGCGCAGGACGGCTTCTCCGACCGGCACGTCCCACGAGGCGGCGAGGTCGTCGAGCGTGCGCCCCAGGATCTCCGGATCGGGACCGGTTCCGAGGTACGCGATCGTCGTTCCGAACGGCGGGATCGAGTTCGTCTCGATCTCGCGGACCAGCCGTTCGCGCTCCCGTCCCGAACGCACCAGGTCCAGGATCGCGTCCGGGCCGCCCTCGTGGGCCCACGGCGGGAGGTAGATGAGCAGGAAGGTGTTGCCGCTCGGGTACGGATAGAGCTCGAGCGTGACCGCACGGCCTTCGTCGTGGGCGCGGTCGACGGGCGCGAGCAGGGTCTCGGGTCGATCGTAGCGCCACGGCTTGGGGCCGAAGTGGGACACGTGGACCGCCGCACCGCTGCGCCGGCCGATCTCGAGCGCTTCGGCGAGCCCTTCGGCGAGCCAGTCGTCGACGGGGGGATCGAACACCGAGCGGACGTGCGTGACGTACGGGCGTCCTGCGGCGGCCGCGACCTCGCACAGGGCGACGTGCTCGTCGGTGGGGCCGTACGTGTTCGGGAAGTAGCTGAGTCCGGTCGAGAACCCGACGGCGCCCTCCTCGAACGCGACCTCCAGCAGGCGCCTGGCCTCGGCGAGGGCGTCGCCGTCGAGCGGCACGTCGTGGAAGCCGACCGTCTCGAGCCGCGCGGCGGCGTGGGGAACGCAGTAGGCCGTGTTCATCGACACGGTGCGGTCGAAGCACGCCCGGTACTCGGCGACCGACGACCAGGTCGCGTCCGACCGCGCGTTCCCGTTCAGTCCGGCCAGGTAGCGCCGGTACATCGCCAGGACGTCGGGGGACAGGGGGGCGTAGGACAGTCCGTCCTGCCCTTGGATCACCGTGGTGACGCCCTGCTGCAGGAAGCAGGCGTGGACCGGTTCGTCCAGCAACGTCATGTCGGTGTGGACGTGGGTGTCGATGAACCCGGGACTGAGCACGCGTCCTGCGGCGTCGACGACGTGGGCCGCTTCGGCCCCGGCGAGATCGCCGATCGCCGCGATGCGGTCGCCAATGATCAGCAGGTCGCTCGTGCGCTCGGGCGCGCCGGTGCCGTCGACGAGCTTCGCGTTTCGGATCAGGACGGTTCCGGTCATGGAGTGCTCCTCGTTCGGGTCGGGAGGGCGGCGCGCGGCGCGTAGCTCGGCGCCGCGCCCGCGCACGGGGGCGGGGCGGGCGTGCTCACGACGCCTCCTTGCCGCGCAGATGGGGGTCCATCATGTCGCGGATGCCGTCGCCCAGCAGGTTCAGGCCCAGGACGGTCCAGAGGATCGCGAAGCCCGGCAGGACGGTCAGCCAGGCGGCTCGTTGGATGTAGACGCGCCCCTCGTTCAGGATCGTGCCCCAGGTCGGGATCTCGGGCGGCACGCCGACGCCGAGGAAGCTGAGGCTGGCCTCGCCGAGGATGGCGTAGGCGAAGATGAACGTCCACTGCACGATGATCGGGGAGAGGGCGTTCGGCACCACGTGACGCGCGAGCAGGCGCGCGTCGCGGGCGCCCAGGGCGGTCGCGGCCTCCACGTACGTCAGTTCGCGGACCTGCAGCACCGAACTGCGCACGACGCGCGCCATGCGGGGGGCGTAGGTGATGGCGAGCGCGATGACGATGTTCTCGAGGCTGGCGCCGAGCGTGGCCATCAGCAGGATCGCCAGGACGATGTTCGGGAACGACATGAAGCCGTCCATGACCCGCATCAGGGGACCGTCCAGCGGCCGGTAGAAGCCTGCGAGGAGCCCGAACGCCCCGCCCACGACCAGGCAGGCGAAGCTGACCAGGAAGCCGACGGCCAGGGACACGCGGGCCCCGTACACGACGCGGCTGAAGATGTCGCGTCCGAGGTCGTCCGTGCCGAACAGGGCGGACGTGCTCGGTGGCTGGAGGCGGTTGACGACGTCGAAGGCGTTCGGCGAGCTCGGTGCCACCCAGGGGGCGAAGATCGCGACGAGCACGATCGTGGTCACCATGAACGACCCGATCACCACGCCCCGGCGCCGGTTCGCGAAGCGCACGGCGAGACGTGCGCGGCTCAGCTGGGGGGTGCGCGCGAGGTCAGTCATAGCGGATCCTCGGATCGATCACGGCGTAGGTCATGTCGACCAGCAGGTTCGCCAGCACGTAGGCGAGGGCGATGTACAGCACGACCCCCTGAATGACCGGATAGTCCCGTCGCCCGACCGATTCGATCAGCAACCGACCCACGCCGGGGATGCTGAACACGATCTCGACGACGATCGCGCCGCCCAGCGAAAGGGCGAACACCAGCCCGATCACGGTGACGATCGGGATCAGGGCGTTGCGCAGGGCGTGCTTCAGGATCACCTTGGCCCGCCCGAGTCCCTTGGCGTGGGCCGTCCGCACGTAGTCGAGGGACATCACCTCGATGATGCTGCTGCGGGTCATGCGGGCGATCAGGGCCGACTGAATGAAGCCGACGGCCAACGCGGCCAGGATGACGTGCCGGAACGCTTCCCAGAGGCCGCCCTCGGCGATCGTGACGTACCCCGCGACGGGGAGCCACCTGAGTTCGACTCCGAACAGGATCACAAGATTCAGCGCCAGCCAGAATTCGGGGATCGAGACCCCGAGCAGCGCCAGGAACATAAAGAACTGGTCGGCCCAGCTTCCGCGTTTCAGGCCGGAGACGAGGCCGGCCGTCACCCCGATCGCCACGGCGACGAAGACGGCGCCGAAGGTGAGGAGCAGGGTCGGTTCCAACCGGCTCAGGATCGCGGTGGTGACCGGTTGGCGCAGGAAGATCGATTCGCCCAGGTCGCCGACCAGCGCCCTCGAGAACCAAATGCCGAACTGGACGGGGAGCGGCTGGTCCAGCCCCAGGTTCTGCCGCATGCGCTCGACCTGTTCGGGGCGCGCGTCCGGTCCGAGCATCACCTGGACCGGATCTCCGGGGGCGAGGTTGATCAGGACGAAGACCGTCACGCCGACGACGAGGACGACGGGAACGGCGGCGAGCAGGCGTCGTGCCAGGAACGCGGTCATGTCGTTCCTCCATTCGCAGCGACCGGGCCTCCGTTCCGCGCCGAGGCGCGGAACGGAGACGGGTGCGTACGCGACTCCGGAGCTTCAGGCGCTGCCGGCGTCGGGTCCGCAAGGTCGTACGTCACTCGATGCGGACGTTCCAGAACGGCATGGTGTAGCGGTCCTGCAGTCCCACGAGGTCGGGGGAGGCGAGCGCCATGCCGTAGAAGTCGCCGATCTTGATGATCGCGACCTCTTCGTAGATCATGTCCTGGATGCGCTCCCAGACCTCGTACTGATCGTCGGGTTCGATGGCCGCGTTGAACTCGGCCAGCAGCGCGTCCTTGTCGGCGTCGTCCCACCAGCCGGGCCAGTACTCGAACAGCCAGAGCTGGTAGAGGGGCGGGGCCGGCGACATGGAGTTGAACGTCACGAAGAAGTCGTACTCCTCGGGCTGCTGACGACGCTGCACCAGCGTGGCCCACTCCACGACCTGGAGGTCGACGGCGAAGCCCGCAGCGCGCGCCTGCTCGGCGGCGACGAGGCTGATCTTGTAGAGGAAGTCGTACTGGCGGCTGGTGAGGATGCGCACTTCGGACCCGTCGTAGCCGCACTCCGCGAGCAGCTCCGCGGCCCGGTCGGTGTCGCCCTGGTTGTACCCCTCGAGACCGGATTCGCTGTACCAGGTCGCGATCTCGGGCGGATAGATGCTCCCGTTCACGTCGTACAGCGCGGGATCTCCGTAGCCGGCGGCCATCAGGACGTCCATGTCGAGCGAGGCTTGGAACGCCTGACGCATGCACTTGTCATGGAACAGGCCTTGGGCCTTGTTCATCGCGAAGAACGGCCAGCCGAACGGCGCGATGATCACCGGTTCGACCGACGCGTCGCCCACGAACTGCATGTTCATGTCGGGATTGAGGTCGAGCGCGACGTGGTACTGGCCGGCCTGCACCCCGGCGGCCCGGACGGACACGTCGGGGACCGGAACGAAGCGCAGCGTCTCGGCGTAGGCGGTACGGGCGCCCGCGAACCCGCTCGGCGCCTCGTCGCGTGCGGCGTAGTCGTCGAAGCGCACGAGGTCGAGGTGGCGGTCGGGCAGCCACTCTCCGAACCGGTAGGGGCCGGTGCCGACGTACGTTTCGATCGGATCGTCGCCGTACTCGTCGATGATCGAGGCGGGGTAGATCGGCGACCCGTCCGCGGCCAGCATGGTGATCAGCGGCGCGACCGGTTCGGCCAGGGTCAGGCGCACGGTCAGGTCGTCGACCGCCTCGATGCTCTCGAGGACCGGCCCGATCATGGTCTGCGCCGTGCTCTCGACCCGGATCCAGCGGTCGAGCGAGGCCACGGCGTCGTCCGCGCCGAGCACGGAACCGTCGTGGAACGGCACGCCGGAACGAAGCACGAAGGTGTACACCGTGCCGTCGTCGCTCAGGTCCCACGTGTCGACGAGATGGGGCACGGGCGCCCAGTCTTCGTCGAAGGTGAACAGGTTCTCGTAGACGTGCTTGCCGATGTGCTGAGCCAGGATGCCGAACGGCATCATCGTGTCCAGGCCGGGGGGTTCCCCGATGGTGGCGATCTCGAGGCGGTCTTGTGCCTGGACGGCGCCGAAGAGCAGCAGGGCCGTCGCGAGCGCGACCAGGGACTTTCGCAGGTGGGTCATGAACGAGCTCCTTCGCGTGAGCATCGAGCTTCGGGGCGGTGCAGCGGGACGGCCGGTCGAACCCGGTCCGCCGGTCCGCACGGTTCGGTGCCTTTCGGACCTCCTTTCGAACGGTAGGACGTCGAGGATCCGGTGGCGCCTGGCGGCGCGCGGATCGGGCCGGAGCGGAGGCGCGTTCGGGGACGGGCCGTCATCGTGCCAGTCCTCCGTTCGCGCGCTCGGGGGAGGAGGCGTCGCGGAGCAGGGCGTCGAGTTCGGTCCGATCGGGTCGGACCGCGTCGCCGTGATGGCTGAGCGCGAGGGCGGCCAGGACGGTGCCCTGCCGAAGTCCGCGTGCCAGGTCGTGGTCCAGCATGCCGTCGAGGACGCCGGCGGCGAAGGCGTCGCCGGCGCCCGGTCGGTCCACGATCCGCACCGGGCGCGCCGGTTCGCGTCGGACCGTTCCATCGGGGGCGCGCGCCACGGCGCCGTCGGCTCCGAGGGTGACCACGACGTGCTTGGCGGCCCCGGCGCCCTGGATCGCCTCCAACGCTCCGGTGCCGTCCGGATCGTCGGCGGGGGCGCCGAAGAGCCGGACCGCGTCGCGTCGGCCGCAGAGGAGCAGGTCGACCTGCGGCAGGACCGGTTCGAGCACGGTGCGCGCGTCGTCGTCGGACCAGAGGCGGTCGCGGTGGTTCACGTCGAGCGACACGGACGCGCCGTGGCGCCCCGCCGCGGCGAGCAGGCGCCGGAAGGCGCGGCGGGGGCGGGGGCCGATGGCGGGCGTGATGCCCGTGAGGTGCAGGTGCCGCGCGCCGTGCACCAGGCGATCGACGTCGTCGTCGTCCGGATCGTGTTCCGCGAACGCCGAGCCGGAGCGATCGTAGGTGACGGACGGCGTCCGCGGGGGCAGGGCGGCGTCGTAGCCGTAGGCGCCGAGCCGGGCTCCGGGAACGTCGGCGACGAAGTCGAGGTCGACGCCGGAGCCGGCGAGCCGGGTCCTCACGAAGCGACCGAAGACGCCGTCCGGCAGCGCACTGCCCCAGCGCACCCGGCGGCCGAGCGACGCCAACGCGACGGCGACGTTGCTCTCCGCTCCCCCCGGATCGACGCGGACCTCGTGGACGTCGCCGAGCCAGGTCGAGGGCGGAAAGCGGTAGCGGATCATCGTCTCGCCGTAGGTCGCGACGTCGGCCGGGGGCGCCGGACGGCGCGTGCCGGCGGGCGCGGGCCCGGTCACGACGGCATCCCCGAGGCGGGCGCGGTCGCATCGTCGATCGCGCGGCGCAGGTCGGCGACGTCGTCGTGCAGCACGTTCGGATCCCGACCCGGCCGGAACAGGGCGGAGCCGATGGCGACGGCGAACGCGCCGGCGCGCAGGTAGGCGCCCAGGTTTTCGGTCGTGACGCCCCCGGTCGGGACGAAGCGGACGTCGTCGAACGGTCCGGAGAGCGCCCGCATCCAGCTCGGACCGTGCAGGTGGGCGGGGAAGAGCTTGAGGAGGCGCGCACCGTGGGCGCGGGCGGCCTGGACCTCGCTGGCGGTGAACACGCCGGGCAGCAGGGGCACGCCCGCCCGCTGCGCTGCCGCCCACACGTCGGGATCCCAGCCGGGCGACACCAGGAAGCGGGCGCCGGCCGCGACGGCTCGGCGAACCTGCTCGGCGTGCACGATCGTGCCCGCCCCGACCAAGAGCTCCGGGTCGGCACGTGCCGCCAAACGGGCGACGTGCTCGGCGGCGTCCGGGCTGTTCCAGGTGACCTCGACGGTGCCGAAGCCGTGTCGGAGCAGGGCGTCGGCGACGGCGTCGATCTCGACCCCGGTGAAGACGCCGCGCACGATCGCGAGCATGCGATCGCGGCGCAGGCGCTCGGAGAGCGGGGTCGAGGCGTCGGTCACCGGAACGTCCTCAGGCGTCCGGTACGAGCTCGAAGGCAACTTCGATCTCGACGGGGATGTCGAAGGGGAGCTTGCTGGTGCCGATCGCGCTTCGGGCGTGCATGCCCTTCTCGGGCCCGAACGCGGTCAGGAGCAGGTCGCTGGCGCCGTTCATGACGAACGGTTGGCGTTCGAAGTCGTCGGCGCTGGCGACGAACCCGAGCAGCTTCACGACCCGGGCGACGCGGTCCAGATCGCCGATCTGCGACTTGAGCGTCGCGAGCGTGTTCAGAGCGCAGATGCGGGCGGCGTCGATCGCCTCCTCCTCGCTCACGGTGGCGCCGACGCGGCCGCGGTAGACGGGGGTGCCGTCGGCGATCGGTCCCTGGCCGCTCACGAACACCAGGTTGCCGGTGCGGGCGGCGGGCGCGAAGCTGGCGATCGGTGCCGCGACCGGCGGCAGGGTCAGACCGGCTTCCTTCAGACGGGTTTCGACGTGGGACATGGTGGGCCTCCTTGGGCTCGGGGAATGCGATCGGGTGGGGACGTACGCGGACGGGGGGTCGGGAGGGAGCGCGGGCGGACGTCCTCGAGGACGCCGGGAGGTCAGTTCGGTGGGTCCGCGACGAACGGGGTCCGCAGGATGCCGAGCGGACCGACCTCGACCTCGTACACGTCGCCCGGCTTCAGCCACACCTTGGGGTCGCGTCCGAGGATCACGCCTTCGGGCGTGCCGGTACAGATCAGGTCCCCCGGCTCGAGGGTCATGAAGCGGGTCACGTAGGCGAGGATCTCGGGCACGGAGAAGATCAGGTCGGAGGTGCGGCTGTCCTGACGGGTCTCGCCGTTGAGCCGCCCGCGCACGGGCAGGTCGCCCGGATCGCCGACGGCGTCGGCGGACACCAGGTACGGCCCGATCGGCAGGAAGCCGTCCAGCGTCTTGCCGAGCAGCCACTGGCCGGAACGCATCTGCAGTTCCCGTTCGGAGAGGTCGTTGGCGTTGAGGTAGCCGGCGACGTGGTCGAGGGCGTCCGTCTCGGCGACGTTCTTGGCGGTGCGGCCGATCACCAGCGCCAGTTCCGACTCGTAGTCGACCTGCGTCCGTCCGCCGATCGCGACCGGGGCGTCCGGTCCGACGACGGTGTTGCCGA
The DNA here is from genome assembly GCA_007130355.1 of Trueperaceae bacterium. Taxonomy (GTDB): domain Bacteria; phylum Deinococcota; class Deinococci; order Deinococcales; family Trueperaceae; genus SLSQ01. The sequence goes on along the minus strand of SLSQ01000296.1, from coordinate 4,793 downwards.
ACTTGCTGAACAGCACCGGTTCGGCCGGCTCGGCCATGCCGGATTCGGCGGCGTGGCGCCGGTAGTTGAGACCGATGCAGAGGATCTTGCCGGGCCGTGGTAACGGCGGTCCGAGGGTCAGGTCTCCCTCCGCCAGGAGCGGGCGACCGTCGCGCGTCGCCGCGTCGGCCAGGTCGCGCATCCGGTCCCAGGCGGCGGGGCCGAGCGCCAGCAGCTCGGACGGGTCGGTCGGGAGCGGCGCTCCGCCGTCGGTCTTCGCGGCGGCCGCCAGGTCGAGCACGCCGCCCGTCAGGAGCAGGCCGGGACGCCAGGCGTCGTCGGAACGGAAGGTCACGAAGGTCATGCGGTCCTCCTGGAGGCGCGGAGTTCGGTGGCGTGGTCCTCGAACGGAAACGCGGGGCGTGGGCGATGCCGATACGGCAACGCCGTCAGGTCGGCGGGGCAGGGGCCGGGGGTGGCCAGGGCGTGCTGGTCGGTCGCGACGCGGTCGTAGGCGCGGCGGTGCGCCACCGCCGCCTTGGCGACGATGACTCGGAAGTCGGTCGGTTCGAGCCCCTGGCTGCGAAGCTGCCCCAGATCGAACGGCGGCGTCTTACGGCTGGTCAGGAGCACGGTCACGCCGCGATGGCGGACCACCGCGCACGGCCCCATCCGAACGTGCACGCCCCCCATCGAGGCGAGGTGGCTGCGACGGTCCTCGAGCTCGAAGTTCCCGTCGCTGCGGCGCAGGACGGTCGCCTCCATCGCGACCGGTCCGGGATCGAAGCGGCTGCCCCGTCCCCCGACCCGAAGCCGCACGGTGCCGCCGATCGGGACGCCGTGGGTGGCTTCGACCGCGGCCGGGTCGGCGATCACGACGAGCGCGTCCCGCGCGTCGTGCTTCAGGAGCGCGCGCAGCGCACCGGTCCCGTCGCCGGGGGCGCCGCCCCCGATGTTGTCGGACGGTTCGGAGAGCACGGTGGTTCCGGACCGGACCGGGAGGATCCGCGGCAGCAGCAGCTCCGGGTCCTCCTCGTGCACGACGCCCTCGTGGCGGAGCGACACGGCGAGGTCGCACAGTTCGTCGAGCGTCGCGCGCGCGGCGGCGTCTCCCTGCGGTCCGGGTCGCGCCACGGCCAGCACGGTGGCGCCCATTTCGGGAGCGTCGCCGTAGGCGAAGCCGGCGAGGACCTCGACGGCGTGGAGGTCGTCGGCGTGCCGGTCTTCGAGGCGGCGGGCGGCGGCGAGCAGCTCGCGCATCGGCGCGTCGTCCGTTCCGGTGCCGGTGGGCGCCCACACCACGCCGGCGTTGCGGGCGTGCGTGCGGGGGCGGGTCCCGTCCGCGACGCAGCGAGCGGCGAGCTCCGCGGCGCGCACCGCGGCGTCACGGGCGTCGTCGTGCGGGTTGCGTCGGTAGGACAGCAGGGCGTCGGCGTTGCGGACGCCGTGCGGCCCGAGGTTCGCATGCAGATCGAGCACGCCGAACACCGGCGGGCGTTCGGTCCCCAGGCGCGCCGCGAGGCGGTCGAGGATCTCGCCTTCCACGTCGGGAAGGGACTCCGACGCCATCGCGCCGTGCAACACCAGGAACAGCGCGTCGAGCCCCCCGTTCTCGCGCGCCCCGTCGATGCCGGACGCCAACCCCTCCCAGAACGCCTCGACCACCGCGTCCTCGGCGGTGGCGCTGGGCGTCGCCCGAAGGTCGACGGTCGGGATCAGGTCCCAGCCGTGGCGCTCGGCGACCTCGAGGACGCCGTCGAGCGGCGACCCGTCCCCGCGTGCGGCGAGAAGCTCGCCGCCGTCGCGCCGGTCGAACGCCTCGGGGCCCGTGGTCCCGTCCAGGAACACGTGGGTCTCGTGGAACAGGCCGGCCAAGGCCACCCGGGGCGGTCGGTTCACGCGTCCGCCTCGGTGGAGGCCATCTCCTCGAGCGTCGCGGCGGCCGCCTCGAGGGCGCGGTCGACGCTGGCGTCGTCGTGCGCGGCCGACACGTACCAGAGGCCGCGGCCGATCACGCGCACGCCGCGGCGGGCCATGCCGGCCGTGAAGCGTCCGTACGCCGCGGCGTCGTAGCGCAGCACGTCGCGGTACGACCGGACCGGTCCGTCGCCGGAGAGGAAGCCGGCGTGGAACATCGGGCCGGGGCCTTGGGTCACCAGCGGGAGGGGGGAGGAACGCCCGAGCTCGGCGAGGCCGTCGCGCAGACGCGTGCCGAGTCGGACGATGGTGCGGTGGGCAGCGCGTTCGTCCGCCTCGAGCAGGCGGACGGTCGCCAGCGCCGCCGCGACGGCCGATTGATTGCTGTTCAGCGTGCCGGCGTGGTAGAGCTCGTTCCTCTCGATCCCTTCGAACCAGCGGGCCCTGCCGACCAGCGCACTGATCGGCTGGCCCGAACCGAGCGCCTTGCCGAAGACCGCCAGGTCGGGCACGACGCCGTAGTGCGCCTGTGCGCCGCCGAGGTCGATGCGGAAGCCGGTGATGATCTCGTCGAAGATCAGCGCCGCGCCGTGCGCGTCGCAGAGGTCGCGCAGCGCCTGCAGGAACCCGGGGGCCGGCTCGATGCAGCCCTGGTTGCACATCACGGGCTCGGTGATCACCCCGGCGATGCGGTCGCCGTGCTTCGCGAAGGCGTCGGCCACGGCCTCGGCGTCGTTCCATGGAAGGATCAGCAGGCCCTCGGCGTCCCGCTCCGGCACGCCGCCGCCCCACGGCACGGCGTTCGGGGATTCGACCGGCCCGGCCTGCTCGAGGGTGGGGTTCACGCTGAACGAGACCCCGTCCAGCCACCCGTGGTAGTGCCCCTCGAACTTGACGATCAGCGGGCGTCCGGTGTGGTAGCGGGCCATGCGGATCACGGCGTGGTCGGCTTCGGAACCGGTGCTGCTGAAGCGGACCCGCTCGGCCGAGGGGATCAGGCGCACCAGCGCCTCGGCCAGGAGCACCTCCTGCTCGTGCTGCCCCGCGAACAACTGCCCCTTGCGGAGCGCCGCGACCATCTCGTCCAGGACCGTCGGGTGCGAGTGGCCCAGGATCATCGGTCCTTGCGAAAGGGCGAAGTCGAGGTAGCGGTTGCCGTCGACGTCCCAGATGTACGGTCCTTCGGCGCGCTCGTAGAACATCGGGTGCGGCGACGCGGCGCGGAACTGGCTGCTCACGCCTGCGGCCAACGAGGTTCGGGCGCGTTCGTACCAGGCTTTGGATTTCGGGTATTCGGTCATGGAACGGGACTCCTCGGGGTCGGGTTCGACGGCTTCGGCGGCGCGGGGCGCGCCGAAGCCGGACTAGGCACGTCGGGGGGCGTGGGGTGTGGACCGATCGTCGTCCGGCGTCGGGTCTCCCGAACGCCAGGCGGCCGCCGCGGCCAACAGCTCCGGGACGAGGCGCTTGAGCCGGTTCTCGTCCAGGCGGTTGTGCGGCACGGCCACGCTGATCGCGGCGACGGGCCGATCGTCGTCCAACAGGGGTACGGCGACGCAGGTCACGCCGGAGTCGTTGTGCTGGTCGTCCAGGGCCCAGCCGCGGGCACGCACCTCGTCGAGGATCGACCGCAGCCGCCGTGGATCGGTCGGCGTTTCGGGCGTGCGGGCCTCGAACGGCCCGAGCGACAGCAGCGCCTCGCGGTCGCGATCGGGCAGGAACGCCGCCAGCGCCCGCCCGAGCGCCGTGCTGTAGAAGGCGTCGCTGCTGCCGGGCTGGACGATCCAGCGAAGGGGCCGGGTCGTTTCGATGCTCCGCAGGTAGACGACGCGGTCGTCCTCGAGGATGCCGAGGTTGGTGGTCTCGTCGAAGGTGGCGTGGATGCGTTCGAGCAGCGGTTCGGCGCGTGCGATCAGGCCGCTCGACTGCCCGGCACGTCCGAGCGAGGCGAGGCGCGGCGTCAGCCGGTAGGCGCCCGCGAGGTCGTCCTGCGCGACGTACCCGCGCTGGCTCAACGTGTTCAGGATCCGGTGGACGGTCGCCTTCGGCAGGCCGGTGGACTCGGCGACGTCGCGGAGCGCGAGCGGCACCGCCAGGCGGTCCATGGCCTCGAGCACCAGGAACGCCTTGTCCAGCACGGCCACGGTCCCCATGCGGTCGGCAGGGGGACTCCCTCCCGCTTCCGCGGGTGGACGGGCGGTACGACGGTACGGGGCGGAGCGATCGGAGGACACGGTCGAGATCCCTTCCTCGGTTCACGATGCGGATTGCGTGTTCTACATAGTAGAACGACGGGGCGTGGGGCGCAAGGGTGGGGACGGGTGCGGCGCGTCGGGTCGGCACGCTCGCGGTCCGCGCACGCCCCTCCCGACCCAGCCCGCTAGAATGCGCGCCATGTCGCCCCCGCGCCGACCCGGCCGTACCGAGTCCGACGGGACGCCGTCCGACCTCCGGGCGGCGCTCCGCGTCGCTACCGCCGAGCTGCACCGCCGTCTGGACCGGGCTCCGGCCCAGCGCGCGTTGCTGGCACCCGACCTGACGTTGCAGCGGTACGCCGCGATCCTGGCGACCCATGCGGCCGCGTACCGGCGCTGCGAAGCGATGCTGGCCCCGGTGGCGGGGCGTCTCCCGAGCGGCGTACCGCCCTACCGGTCGCGCCTGCCCGCGCTGCGCGACGACCTCGCCTGGCTCTCGACCGTCACGAACGACGTGGAGGTGCCGACGTGGGGGCGGGCCGGAACGGACGGACACGTCCTCGGCGACGCGTGCGCCGCCGAGGACGTGCACGACGCCGTCCGCGGCGAGGGCCGCTGCCTCGGCCTCCGCTACGTGCTGGAGGGCGCGACGCAGGGCGCGACCGTGATCTCCGCCCGCCTGGCGCGCCACCGGCCCGAACT
>SLSQ01000243.1 GCA_007130355.1 Trueperaceae bacterium | reverse complement strand
GCCAGGTCGGCCTCCAGCCGCGCCGCCTCCGCTTCGAGGCCGCGCGTCTCCTCCCGCAGCGTCGCCACCCGCGCCTGGGCCAGGGTGAGCCGGAGCCGGCGGGCGCGGGCCGAGAGCTCCTCGTGCCGGCGCGCCGCCTCGGCGTCGCGCGCCAGCGCCTCGAGCCGCTCGCCGTCGGCGTGAAGTCGTTCCTCGAGGCGGTCCAGGTGGTCGCGTGCGGCGTCGAGGCGGGCTTCGGTCCGCTCCCGGCGGCCGGACAGGCGCGCCACGCCCGCCGCCTCGGCCACGTACGAGAGCAGCCGGGTAGGGTCGGCCATCAGCACCGAAGCGACCTCGCCCTGCCCGATCATCGCCAGGCTGCCGCGCCCGAGGCCGCTGCCCGCGAGCTCCTCGTCGAGATCCAGAAAGCGGACGTTCCGACCGTTCAGGGTCAGCTTGGTGGCGCCGTCCCGGTCGAGGCTGCGTCGGATCTTGAGGCGCCGCTCGTCGGCGCGGAGCTCGACCTCGACGTCGGCGCGGCCCATCCGCTTCTTGCCGGCGGCGCCGTGGAAGATCAGGTCGGTCTTGTCGCCGGCGCGGAACTCCCGCGCGCGCCCGCCGCCGGTGGCCCAGCGGAGGGCGTCGAGCACGTTCGACTTGCCGCTGCCGTTGGGACCGACCACGGCGGTGACGCCGGGCGCGAACTCGAACGTGACGCGGTCGCCGAAGCTCTTGAAGCCGGCGACCGTGAGCCGTTCGATCCGCACGCGCCGCCCGCCCTCAGCCGCGCGCCAGGGCCCGCAACGTCTCGGCGCTCACCTGGATTCCGCGGTGGTACAGCTCGAGGTCGAACCGCTCGTTCGGCGAGTGGATGCGGTCGGTCTCGAGCCCCATGTCCAGGAGCACGACCTCCACCTCGAGCAGGCGCTGCAGGTCGGCCACGATCGGGATGCTGCCGCCGGTGCGGACGAACACCGGATCGCGGCCGTCGACCCGCCGGATCGCTTCGGCGGCGGCGCGGACGCCGCGGCCGTCCAACGGGCTGAGCGCCCAGTCGCCGTGGTTCAGGTGCACGACCTCGACCTCCGTGCCGGCGGGGGCGAGGTCGCGCAGGTGGCGCTCGACCAGCTCGGCGATCCGGAGCGGATCCTGGTTCGGGACCAGCCGGCACGACACCTTGGCGAAGGCGGTCGCGGGGATCACCGTCTTGGACCCGTCGCCCTGGAACCCGCCGCCGATCCCGTTGACGTCGAGGGTCGGGCGGGTCCAGAGGCGCTCGAGCAGCGAGCGTCCGGGCTCGCCGGGCGTCGCGTGCACGCCCGCCGACGCGGCCCACGCCTCCGGGTCGAACGGAACCCGTGCGAGCTGGGCGCGTTCCTCCTCCGTGATCTCGGCCACCTCGTCGTAGAAGCCGGGCACGGCGATCCGCCCGTCGGCGTCCTTGAGCCCCGCCAGCATCGTCGCGAGCGACGCCGCCGCGTTGGGTACGCCGCCGCCGAAGGCGCCGCTGTGCAGGTCGTGGTCGCTGGTGCGGACGCGGACCTCGAGGTAGGTCATGCCCTTGAGGCCGTAGGTGATCGTCGGCACGCGGTCCGGCAGCATCGCGCCGTCGCTGACGAGGACCACGTCCGCCTCGAGCCGTTCGCGCTCACGTTCGACCCACGGCGCGAGGTGGGGACTGCCGATCTCCTCCTCCCCTTCGATCAGGAAGGTCAGGTCGACCGGGAGCTCGCCGTACGCCTCGAGCAGCGCGAGCGCGCCCTTGACGTGCGCATAGACCTGGCCCTTGTCGTCGCTGGCGCCGCGCGCCACGATCGCGCCGTCCCGCACCTCCGGCTCGAACGGATCGCTGTCCCAGAGTTCGAGCGGATCGGCCGGCTGGACGTCGTAGTGCCCGTAGATCAGGACGCGCGGCCGGCCGTCGCCGACCTGCCGGCGCGCGAGCACGACCGGGTGGCCGCCGGTCTCCTCCGTCGCGGCCTCGAAGCCGGCGTCGGCGAGTTCGGCGACGAGGGCGTCGGCGGCCCGCCGGACGTCCGCTCTGCGCGCGGGGTCGGTCGAGATGCTGGGGATGCGGAGGAGGTCGAACAGATCCTCGGTGTGACGCTCGCGGCGCTCGTCCAGGACGCGCTTCAGGGGGTCGTCGCTCATGGCGCGGAGCCTACCACGGGCCCACGACGCCTCCGCGCGCCCGCAGGGCGCTTCAGTCGCGCTCGTCCTCGTCGCTCTCGTTCGGCCGTTCCTGATCGGCGAAGGCGCGCGCGAGGTCTTCGATCTCGGCGGGCAGGGCGCCACGGATGCCGGTCATCCGGTGCTCGAGTTCGCCCTGCAGCTGGCCGATCCGGCTCTCCATGTTCGATTGCAGCCGGTCGAGCTTGTCGCGCAGCTTGATGATCTCCTCGACGCCGGCCAGGTTGACGCCCAGCTCCTGGGTGAGGCGCCGGATCTCGCGCAGCTGCTCGATGTTGCGGTGCGAGTAGAGCCGGGTCTTGCCGGCGCTGCGGCTCGGTTCGATCAGGCCCTTGCGCTCGTAGAGCCGGAGCGTCTGCGGGTGCATGTCGACCAGTTCGGCGGCCACGCTGATCACGTAGAGCGGCTTGTCCTTGTCGAACGGGGCGTCGTCGTCGGTCACCGGCATCCTCCTCGCGTCACGGTCGCATCATGTCACGGAGCCGTCGTCCGAACCCGCGCCAGACGCGGTGCTTGACGGTCGCGCGCAGGTCCCCGCCGGCCAGGCCGCCCCCGGGAATGCGGAGGGTGGAGCCGTCGGCGGTGCCGGGCGGGACGCGCACCTCGTGACCGAGGACGCGCGTCGACGTGCCGTCCCGGCCTTCGAGCGGCGTGACCGGCAGGTCGACGTGCAGCTCGTCGCCGACCCGGCGCACGCCCGGAGGCAGCTGCACCCGGACCCGGACGAGGGCGTCCCCCGGCGGGCGCCCGGGACCGCCGAGTCCGCGCAGCCGCAGGGTGACGCCGTCGCGGACCTTCGGGGGGACGGCGACCTCGACCTGGCTGCCCTTGCGGAAGCCGCGGCCGTCGCACGACGGGCACGGACGTCCGTCCTCCTCCAGGCGGGTCCCCCGGCAGACGGCGCAGACCGCGGTGCCGGAGATGCGGACGGTGGCGGCGCCGCCGACGCGCGCCGTCTTCAGGTCGATCGTCAGGTCGACGGAGCGGTCCTCGCCCGGGAGCACCCCCTGGGTGCGGAGCATGCCGGTCATGGCGCCGAAGAGCGCGTCGAAGACGGCGTTCCCGGTGCGGGGCGTGCCTTCGGGAAAGCGGACGTGGACCTCCGCTTCGCGGAACACGTCCTGCCAGTCGACCGTTCGGAAGTCGGGCGCGGGCCGACCGCTGGCGGCGCCGCCCCGGTCGACCCAGGCACGCTTCTCCGGATCGCGGAGGGTGGCGTACGCCTCGCTGATCCGCTTGAAGCGTTCCTCGGCCGCCGCGTCGCCCGGGTTCCGGTCGGGATGGTTCTCGAGCGCCTTCTTGCGGTAGGCGGCCTTGATCTGATCGCTCGATGCGTCGCGGGGGACGTCCAGCAGCTGGTAGGGGTCGCGGTCGGCAGGCACCGCGCGCACGATACCGTGGTGGCGCAGAACTTCTGCGTCCGCGTGGTACCGTAGCCGCATGGGACGAAGCCGACGCGTCCGCGCGTGGACGGTCGCGGCGCTGGTGGTCGCGGTCTTCGCGGTGGGCCTCGTCGGGTGTCGGAACGAGGCCCAGAACCGCCTGCGGCGCTCGATCCAGGACCTCTCCAGCACCCGCATGCACATCACCGTGCACGCCCTGAGCGGAGAGGTCGTGTTCCAGGGGATCGTGGACGGCATGGTCTCGCGCGCCGACGCCCGGGGCGGCGGCGGCGAGCCGGCCTCCGGTTCGTACGTCTACTGGTACGACGAACGAGGCCGGTACCACCAGACCGACCTCCCGTACCTGCTCACCAGTTACGAACGCGTTCCGGACCCGGGCGACGCGCCCTGACCGGACCGCCTCAGGAGGACGAGAGATGACTCGAACCCCACGCTCACGACGATGGACCCTCGCATGGGTCACGCTCCTCTCCCTCGCGCTCACGGCGTGCACCGTCACGATCCGTGGCGGAGGAACGGTCGGCGCCCCGCTGCAGCGCGACGCGAACCCGGCGATCGAACGGTTCCAGGTGCAGGGCGGCGACGACTCCAGCTACCGCATCGGCGAACGGATCCGGTTCCAGATCCGGACCCGCGTCGACGGGTACGTGACCCTGACGGCGCTCGCGCCCGACGGCACCGTCCAGGTGTTCGCCCGCAACCTCCCGGTGCAGGGGCGCCGCACGGTCGTCCTCGACGGCCGCGAGCAGGGACTCGCCTTCACGGTCGGCGAGATGCGCGGCACCTACCGGGTCCGGGCCAGCTTCACCCCGGCGCGGACCGACGTCTCGCGCGTCACCTTCCGCGGGCGGAGCGGCGAGGCGGAGTGGACCGCCGCCATCCGCCTCGACCTCGAGCCGTTCGCGTTGCGCGACGTGGCCGAAACCCGCTTCTTCGTGCGCTGACGCGCCCGCGCCCTCGACCGGCGTCCGGGCGGGCCGCAGGAGCGGGCGGTACGGCGTCCGTACGGTAGACTCGGGACACCTAGGGAGGTACTCGGCTTGGCGGGTCACAACAAATGGTCGCAGATCAAGCGGAAGAAGGCGGCCAACGACAAGCAACGCGGCAAGATCATCAGCAAGCACGTGCGGGCGATCCAGACCGCCGTCCGCGAGGGCGGCGGGCCGGATCCCGAGCACAACGTGCAGCTCAAGAACGCGATCGGAGCCGCCAAGGCCGACGACGTCAGCGGCGACAACATCGAGCGCGCGATCGAGCGCGCCTCCGGCGGGGCCGAGGGCGCCGCGGCGTTCGACGCCGTCGCGTACGAGGGGTACGGACCGGCCGGCGTCGCCTTCCTGGTCGAAGCGTTGACCGACAACCGCAACCGCACCGTCGCCGAGGTGCGGCACGTGTTCACCAAGCACGGCGGCAACATGTCCGGCTCGACCGCTTGGCAGTTCGACGCGGTCGGCGTGCTCGTCTACCCCGTCGGGGACGACGCCGCTCAGGAGGCCCTGCAGGAGGCCGCCATCGAGGCGGGCGCCCGCGACCTCGAGGTCGAGGACGAGGCGGTCACGGTGTTCACCGAACCGACCGACCTGTACGCGGTGGCCGCCACGATCGAGGCGGAGGCCGGCGTGCGCGCCGACGTGGCGCAACTCACGAAGATTCCGCAGGCCGCGGCGCCGGTATCGGACGCCGACGCGGCCAAGGTGGCGCGCATGGTCGACGCGCTCGAGGAGCTGGACGACGTCCAGAACGTGTACACGACCGCCGATCCCGCGGCCGTGGCCGAGGTCGGATAAAAGGGGGTCTGGCACCGTGTCGTTTCCGCAGCTGTCCTGGTCCAAGGTACCCAAGATCACCGCGTCGCAGATGCAGCAGGCGGTGCTGCTCGCCACCGGCAAGTTCGGGCTCGACGGCCGCGTGCTCGTCGAGCACACCGGCCGCAACCTGGCCCGGCTCGTGAACGCCCACGCCCCGGACGGACCGGTCCTGGTCGTGGCCGGGCGGGGCGAGAACGGCAGCGGCGGTCTCGCCGCCGCCCGTCTGCTCGGGTTGCGCGGTCGCCGCGTCTGGGTGATGCCCACGCACGAGATCGACAACTACAGCGGGACGCCCCGCGAACAACTCGAACTGCTCAAGCACCTGCCCAACGTCCGGGTCAAGACCAGCCTCCCCAAGATGAAGTTCGCCTGCGTGATCGACGCCGCCATCGGCACCAGCCTCGAGGGTCCCCCCCGCGGCCGGACCCTCGACGTCATCACCGTGGTGAACAAGATGCACGACGGCTGCTGCGTCGTCTCGGTCGACGTCCCCACCGGCGTCGTGGCCGACGACGGCAGCACCCCGGGCGAGGCGGTCCGGGCGACGATGACCCTCGCCGTCGGTCTGCCGAAGGTGGGCGTCGAACCCGGCGGGGTCGGAGGTCGGCTGTTCGTCGGCGACCTCGGCTTCCCGCCCGGCGTGTTCGAGGCGCTCGACATCGAGCCGGTGACCTTCCCCGACTTCGTGACCGAGATCGTGCCCGACTGAAGCGACCGGCCCGCACCCGACGTCTCACGGCACGAGAACGAGCGCACGCACCGGACCTCCGGTG
>SLSQ01000183.1 GCA_007130355.1 Trueperaceae bacterium | reverse complement strand
GCCGGGCGCTCAAGGCCGCCTTCTACCTGGGGCGTCCCGATGTCGCCCGCCGGCACGCGTTCGAGGGCCTGCGCGCCGCCTACGAGCACCTCGACCGGGCGGCGCGGCGCGAGGCGCACAACGACCTCGCGGTCGTGTTCGGGGCGCAGGCGCTCTTCCCCGAGGCGCTCGAGCAGCTCTGGCGCGTGGTCCACCTCTGCGAGGAGGAGGGGTCGCCGGCCCCCGGGTCGGTCCTGAACAACCTCGGCAACGTCTACCTGCAGCAGGAACGGCACGACGACGCGATCACGCTGTTCCAGCGGGCGGTCGAGCGGTTCCGGGCGGAGGGCGACGAGGCGTTCGTGGCGCTCGCCACGGCCAACGTCGGGCGCACGCAGGTCCTCGCCGGACGGCCGGCGATCGGGATCCCCTCGCTCGACGCCGCCCTCGAGACGTTCGAGCGACTCGGCCGCAGCGACGACGTCGCGGCCACCCACGCCAAGCTGGGCCATGCGCACGGCGTGGCGGGCGCGCGCTCGCGGGCGCGCCGGGCGTTCGAACGGGCGCTCGGGATGGTCGACCGGGGGTACGGCAAAGGCTTCGCGCACGAGATCCGCCTCTGGTTCGGCACCTGGGCGCTCGAGGAGGGGGACCTGTCGACCGCGCTCGAGCAGCTGCGCGCCGCGGCGGACGGGCTCGATCCGGAGATGCAGGGACGGATCGGGGTGCTCGAGCCGCTCTCGCGGGCGCTCGAGGCGGACGGTCGGCTCGCCGAGGCGCTCGACGCCCTGCGCCGGCACGTGCGCGCGCAGGACGCGATCCGGCGCGACCGGGCCGAGGCCGCGACCCGCGCGCGCCTGTTCGAGCTCGAGCACGGGGTGGGTGGAGACCAGGAGGTCGCGCGTACGCACGCCGCCGAGCTCGAGCGCCGCAACCTCGCGCTTCGCGAGCGCGCGGACCGGCTCGAGCGCCTCAGCCAGGTCGACGACCTCACCGGCCTTCGCAACCGGCGCGACCTGGACGCCCGGCTCCAGGAGGAGATCGCGCGCGCCGAACGGCACGGCCGGCCGTTGGTGCTCGCGCTCCTCGACCTGGACGACTTCAAGGAGGTGAACGACCGCTTCGGCCACGCCCTCGGCGACCGGGTCCTGGCCGAAGCGGGCGCGATCCTGAAGCGTGCCGTCCGCGAGACCGACCTGGCCGCCCGCTGGGGGGGCGAGGAGTTCGCCCTGCTGCTGCCGGACACCACGTCGTTCGACGCGCACCGCCTGCTCGAGCGCGTGCGCGTGCTGGTCGCGGAGCACGACTGGAGCCGTCTCGCCGCCGGCCTCGAGGTGACCGTCAGCGTCGGCGCCGCCGCGCTCGACGAGCGCGCGCCGGGCGAGGAACTGCTCGAGGTGGCCGACCGCCGCATGTACGCGGCCAAGCGGGCGGGGCGGAACCGCACGGTCGTCGCGGGCTGACGACGCCGGCGGCCGGGCGACCGCTCGGCCGCGCCGGCGGCTCAGGCGTCGTAGCCGCCCGAGGTCACCTTGCCGCCCGACCCGATCCAGTCGTGGTGGAACCGTTCGCCGCGGGGCCGGTCGGTCCGTTCGAAGGTGTGCGCCCCGAAGTAGTCTCGTTGCGCCTGGATCAGGTTCGCCGGGCCCCGGGCCTGGCGGTAGCCGTCGAAGAACGCCAGCGCCGCCGACATCGCCGGCGCGGCGATGCCGAGCGTCGCGGCGCGCGCCACGGTGCGCCGCCAGCCGTCCTGCGCCCGCTGCACCGCATCGGCGAAGAACGGCGCCTGCAGCAGGTTCTCGAGCTGCGGGTCGTTCCGGAACGCGCCGGTGATGTCGTCGAGGAAGCGGCTGCGGATGATGCAGCCCGCGCGCCAGAGGGCGGCCGCCTCGCCGGGGTCGAGGGTCCAGTCGTAGGCGCGGGCGGCGTCGCGCAGCAACGCCAGACCCTGCGCGTAGCTGACGATCTTGCTGGCGTAGAGGGCGTCGTGCAGGTCGTTCAGGAACGCCTCCTCGTCGCCGTCGTGCTCGCGGTCGGGTCCGCTCAGGAGCTCCGCGGCGCGCCGACGCTCGTCGAGCGCCGCGGACAGGGAGCGCGCCGCGACCGCCTCGTCGATGAGGGTCAGCGGCACCCCCTGCTCGAGCGCGGCGATCGCGGTCCAGCGGCCGGTGCCCTTCTGCCCGGCGGCGTCGAGGATCGTGTCGAGCACGTACGCACCGTCCTCGTCGCGGGTGTCGAGGATGGCGGCGGTGATCTCGATCAGGTAGCTGTCGAGGGGGCCGTCGTTCCAGCCGGCGAAGACGGCGTGCATCGCCTCGTTCGTGAGGCCGAGCCCCCGCCCCATCAGGTCGTACGCCTCGGCGATCAGCTGCATATCGCCGTACTCGATCCCGTTGTGCACCATCTTCACGAAGTGGCCGGCGCCGTCCTCGCCCAGCCAGGCGACGCACGGCTCGCCGTCCGGCGCCTTCGCCGCGATCCTTCGCAGGATCGGAGCGACCTCGTCGTACGCCCCCTTCGGCCCGCCCGGCATGATGCTCGGTCCGTGCCGCGCGCCCTCCTCGCCGCCGGAGACGCCGACCCCGAGGAAGCGGACGCCGCGCTCGGCCAGCGCCCGCTCGCGGCGACGGGTGTCGGGGTAGTGGGCGTTGCCGCCGTCGAGGATCACGTCGCCCTCCTCGAGCAGGGGGGCGAGCTGGTCGATCACGGCGTCGGTGACGGCGCCGGCCTTGACCATCAGCATCACCTTGCGGGGCCGCGCCAGCGCGCCGACGAGCTCTTCGAGCGACTCGGTCGGCACCACGTTCGCGTCCTTCGCCCGACCGTCGGCGAAGTCGCGCGTGACCTCGGCGGTGCGGTTGTACACGGCGACGCGGACGCCGTGATCGCTCATGTTCAGGACCAGGTTCTGCCCCATGACGGCCAGGCCGATCAGGCCCAGATCCGCGGGCGCGGCGGGTTCGTTCATCGTGACCTCCCGGCCCCGTGGGACGTACGCGGGGCGTCGCGTTCGGACGCTACCACGGGGGTCGCGTCCCGCCGTTCCCGTGCCCGTCGCAGTTCCTCGGGCGTGCGGGCCCGGCCCCAGACCGAGACGGCGAAGAGGCCCATGCCCGCCAGGGTGGCGACGCCGGACGCCCACAGGAGCGGCTCGGCGACGGCGGGCGCCGAGCCGAGTCGGAGCCACGGCTCGAACACGGTGCGGACCGCCAGGCCGCCGTGGAACAGGACGAGGGTCCAGGCCTCGAGCCGCGGAGTACGGATTCCGCCCGGTCGGGGCAGCAGCCAGAAGGCGACGCCCATCACCAGCGAGAGGAAGAATCCGAGCACGCCGGCGTGCACGTGGGTGGTGCGGAACGCCCAGGCCCAGGTCGGGTCGACGAGGAACCAGAGGCCGAGGGCGCCGGTGCCGACCAGGTACACGACCGCGATCCGGACGAACGCGACCTGGACCGCGCTCACGTCGGCCGGGCCGCCCCGTCCGCCGGAGGGTCGGCGACGAGGTCCTCGATCCGGACCGCCGCGAGCGCGCGCCGGATCTCGGCCGAGGCCTGGTGGTAGGCGCGGTTGAGGGCGCACGAGCCGGTCCGCGCCTTGGTGGCGCAGACCGTCATCGCCTGGCAGGTGTCGACCACCAGCGGACCGGAGACCGCTTCGATCACGTCGAGGAGCGACATCTTGGTGGCGTCGCCGACCACGCGCACGCCGCCGCCGCGCCCGGTCCGGCTCGCGAGCAGGCCGGCTTCGACGAGTCGGGCGAGCACCTTGGCGAGGAACGAGGGCGGGAACCGGAGGTCGCGTGCCATCCGGGCCGCGCTCGCGCCGGGGTGTTCGGCGGCGTAGATGAGGGCGTGCACCGCGTAGCTCTCTTCGCGGCGGAGCAGGGTGCGGATCGAGGCGTCGGACACGGGACCTCCTGCGGACCGGCCGTGGGGTCGATCGTGGGGTCGATCGCGGGATCGACCGACTACCGTACCAGGAACCGTGCCCGTGGCCGAAGTCGGCGTGGTGCGCACCGGCGACGCGCTTCGCGATAGGCTACGTCCCCATGCGCGACCGATCCGTTCCCTGTCCATCGCACCTTCCCGGTGCGCGGGCCTGGTCGCCGCACTGGTGGTTCCGCGAGCCCGACCGGTCGCGGCGCGCGCTCGGCGCGCCCGCTGCGCGCACTCCGGCGTCCGCCTGAGGCGCACGCCGAACTCCGGTCCGACGGTCGCGACGACGACCGCTCCCCCGTTCCCGATCCGAACCCCACCGCCGGGCCGCTCGGTCCCGGCGCTTCGTAGACCCCCCGCCCCGGAGGTGTCATGGACGTCCCGATCCTCGACCTGCTCTTGATTCTCGCCGCCGCGCTGATCGGCGGACGCCTGGCCGTGCGCCTCGGCTATCCGTCGGTGCTCGGCGAGATCGGCGCCGGCATCGTGCTCGGCCCCCCGCTGCTCGGGCTCCTGGTCGGCGGCGAAGCGGTCGCCGTGCTCGCCGAGGTCGGCGTGCTGCTGATGATGCTGTTCATCGGCATGGAGATCGACCCGCGCGAGCTGGGCCGCGCCTCGACCGGCGGCGTGCTCGCGGCGCTCGGCGGCTTCGTCCTTCCGTTCGTGCTCGGCTACTGGGTGATCACCGCCGCCGGCGGCACGCCGATGGCGGGCGTGTTCGTCGGAATGGCGATGGGGGTGACGTCGCTCGCGACGAAGTCCCGGATCCTGGTCGACCTCCGGATCCTGGACACGCGCATCGCCCACGTGATGATGGCGGGCGCGCTGGTGGCCGACACCTTGGCGCTGCTGGTGTTCGCCGGCATCACCAGCGTCGTGAACGTCGGCTCGCTCGACCTGGCATCGGTCGCGCTGGTCACCGCCAAAGTGGTCGTGTTCTTCGCCGCTGCCTGGGTGGCGGGCGCCTACCTGCTGCCGTGGGGCTGGCGCTGGCTCGAACGGCGCGGCCTGGACCGTGCGGCCGCCGTGCCGTTGGTGCTGCTCGTCGCGCTCGCGTTCGGCGAGGCCGCGCACCTCGCGGGCCTGCACGGGATCCTCGGCACCTTCGTGGCCGGCCTGGCGCTCCGCAACGCGATCACGCAGCGGCGCCTGTCGCACGATCTGACCGGCCTGGTGCGCGACGTCTCGATCGGCTTCCTGGCACCGATCTTCTTCGTCACCGCCGGGTTCGAGGTCACCTTCTCGGTGTTCACCGAGACCCCCGGCCTGCTGCTCGCGGTGATCGTGCTCGCGACGGTCGGCAAGATCCTGGGGACGGTCCTGGCCTACCTGCCGACGGGCCACGGCTGGCGCGAGGGAACGGTGATCGGCTTCGGCATGAACGGCCGCGGCGCGGTCGAGATCATCATCGCCGGGATCGGGCTCCAGGCCGGGATCATCGACCGTTCGACCTTCTCGATCCTGGTGTTCATGGCGATCGCGACCACCGCCTCGGTGCCGGTGCTGCTCACCATGGGCGTGAAGTGGCTCGAGGGGCGCGACGAGCTGGTGCGGTCCGAGCAACGCTCCGGCACCGTCGTGATCGGCGCCGGTCCGCTCGCGCGTCGCCTGGCGAAGCATCTCGCGGAGCGGGGACGGGTCGTGGTCGTCGACCGCAACCCGGTGCACGTGCGCGACGCCCGCGCCGCCGGCCTCGAGGCGCTGAACGGCGATGCGCTCGACGGCCGCCTGCTCGTCGAGGCGGGGATCGAGGACGCCGCCCGCGTCGTCGCGACCACGCCGAACCAGGAGGTCAACGTGCTCGCCGCGCAGCGCGCCCGCGAGATCTGGCTGGTTCCGCAGCTGTTCGCGCTGCTCCCACGCGCCGACGACACCGGGCTCCAGTCGGTGCTCGCGAACCTGGGCGGGGAGCCGGTGTTCGGTCGTCTCGCGAACGCCCCGATCTGGGACGCGGCGATCCGCAGCGGTTCGACCGACGAGGTCGAGGTCGAGGCCGACGACGAAGGCCGCCTGCCCCCGGACGTGCAGGAGCGCGTCGACGCCGGAACGGCGCTGCCGTTGGTGGTCCGGCGCGGGGACGCGGTGCGCCCGGTCGGGACCGGCACCTTCCTGCCCCACGACCGGGTCACGGTGCTGACGATGAACACGGGCGGTCCCCACGGACCGACGCCACGCGGCGCCGGCGGCGGGAGCGGCGCGACGCACGTCGGGTGACGCCGAGCCGGTCGGTCCCGGCCCCGACGCGGGCGGAACGAAGCGCGCGGACCGGTTCGGTC
>SLSQ01000264.1 GCA_007130355.1 Trueperaceae bacterium | reverse complement strand
TCGGGAACCGTTTCTCGACGGCGTGGGCGACGAGGACCGACGGTCGGTCGGCGGTGCCGCGCTTCGGGGTGGGGTCGACCGGTGGGACCGGCGCGACCTCGCCGCGCGCGATCTCTTCCCAGCGGATGCATGCGACCTGGTGGGCGCCGCCCCGTCGCCGCCGGCGTCGACCCGTGGCGGACGGTCGCTGCGGCAAGCGTCGACCACCAGGGGGCAGCGGGGAGCGAACGGGCAGCCGGCCGGTCGGTCGGCCGGACTCGGGATCCGGCCCTCCATCCCCCGGACCGGGGCGCGGCGACCGTCCGGCCGGTCGAGGGTCGGCACGGCGGCGAGCAGGCCGGCGGCGTACGGGTGGAGGGGCCGGCGGTAGAAGGCGTCCGCGGGGGCGCGTTCGACCGCGTCGCCGGCGTAGAGCACCTGCACCGCGTCGCACAGCTGGGCGACCACGCCGAGGCTGTGGCTGACGTACAGCACGGCGGTCTCGCGGTTCCGGACGCGTTCGCGGATCAGCTCGAGGATCGCCGCTTCGGTGGTGACGTCGAGGTTGGTGGTCGGTTCGTCCAGGATCAGCAGCTCGGGACGGGCGAGCAGCGCCATGGCGATCAGGATCCGTTGCTGCTGCCCGCCGCTCAGTTCGAACGGGTAGGCGCGGCGGACGCGGGGCGGGTCGGGCAGACCGACGCTCGCGAGCACCTCGTCGATTTCGGCGGGGTCGGCCCGGCGGGGGCGGTCGGGGTCGAGCGCTTCGGCCAGCTGGCGGCCGACGGTCAGGCTCGGGTTCATCGACGGCAGAGGGTTCTGAGGGACCCACTTGACGCGTCGGCGCCAGAGGGCGCGCAGGTCGCTCGCGCCGAGGGCGCGTACGTCGTCGCCGCCGAGGTGTACCTCGCCCCGCACGATCCGGCCGGGGTCGGGGAGGGCGCGTAGGACGGCGAGGGCGAGGGTGCTCTTGCCGCTGCCGGACTCCCCGACCAGTCCGAGCGTCTCGCCGGGCCGGATGCGCAGATCGACGTCGCGCACGACCTCGGGCGCGCCGTGCGGGCCGTAGGCGACGGTCAGGCCGCGCACCTCGAGTCCGGAGCGGTCCGCCGGGGCGACGACGCTCACGTGCGTCCGGGCCGCAGAGCGCGGCCGAGGCCGTCGGCGGCGAGGTTCACGCCCACGATCAGGAGGCTGATCGCGGCGGCCGGGAAGGCGAGCGCCCAGGGGGTGCGGTGCACGTGGTCGCGCGCTTCGGCGACCATCAGGCCCCAGTCGGGGGCGGGCGGCTGCACGCCGACGCCGAGGAAGCCGAGCGACGCCACCAGGAAGATCGCGTAGCTGAACCGGAGGGCCGCCTCGACCGCGAGGGCGGGCAGCACGCTCGGAAAGATTTCGCGGCTCACGATCCAGGGAAGCCCCTCCCCCTGCAGGCGGGCGGCGGCGACCCAGTCGCGCTGCTTCACGCTGAGGACGACGCTGCGCACGACGCGGGCCACGATCGGGGCGTAGGCGACCACGATCACGGCCAGCACCGAGTTCCGCGAGGGGCCGAGCGTCCCGAGCAGCAGGAGGGCGAGGAGCAGCGCCGGCATCGCGAGGAAGGCGTCGGCGAGGCGGAAGACGATCTCGTCCCACCAGCCGCCCACGGTCGCGGCGAAGAGACCCACGACCGTCCCGACGACGACGGCGAACAGCGTGCCGGCGCCGGCCAGCGCGAGGATGTCGCGCGAGCCGGCCACCACCCGACTGAACACGTCGCGGCCGAGATGGTCGGTGCCGAACCAGTGTTCGACCGAAGGGGCTTGCGCGCGGGCGGTGAGAATCTGCTGCGTCGGTGCGTACGGAACGACGAGCGGCCCGACCGCGGCCGCGATCAGGAAGATCGCGACCACGGTCGCGCCGACGGCGCTGGCCGGCCGGGCGAACGTCGTCCGCAGCGTGCCGACGGCGCCGCGGATCAAGGGGTCACCGAGGGTGGACGCTCGCCAGGTCGGTGCGGCCGGGGAACGCCTTGACCTCCAGGCCACCGAAGGCGTCCGAGATCGCGGCGTACTGCGGGAAGAAGTAGGGGATCAGGTACGGTCCCTCCGCCGCGAGGATCCGCTGCAGCTCGGCGTAAGCTTCGGTCCGTTCCGCCTCGTCGAGGGTCGAGCCGGCCGTCCGGATCAACGCGTCGACCTCCGGATCGCAGTAGTGCGCCTCGTTCCAGACCGCGTCGCAGGCGATCATCGTCTCGAAGTAGAACTGCGGCACCGGGCGCGAGCCCCAGCCGGTGATGCCGAAGTCGACCTCGAGCCAGCCGTCCGACCCGTAGTAGACGCTCTCGGGCTGGAGCCGGATGGAGACGTCGAAGCCGGCGGGCGCCAGCATCTCGGCGAGGACGGCGGCCAGGTCGGGGCGGTCGCCGCTGTCGGGCACATGCAGCTCGAGTTCGAGGCCGTCTTCGTAGCCGGCCTCGGCGAGCAGTTCGCGGGCGCGCTCCACGTCCTGGGCCGGAGGCGCCAGGTCGGGACGGTGCCAGGCGTCGTAGAGCGGTCCGAGCGGCGTGTCGAAGCCGGGCGCACCGAGGCCTTCGGTCACGACCTCGACGATCAACTCGCGATCGACGGCGAGCTTCATCGCCTGCACCACGCGCGGATCGTTGCCCGGTGCGCGGTCGGAGCGCAGGCGCACCAGGTCGAACGCGTTCGTGGCGACCTGGTGGCGTTCGATGCCGGGGGCGCCCTCGAGGCTCTGGTAGAGCGGCGTCGGCATGCGCAGGACCAGATCGAGCTGCCCGCCGCGCAGGGCGGAGACGGCGGCCGACTGTTCGGCGAAGAAGATCAGTTCGACCGCGTCGACCCCCGGAGCACGGAACGGATGGTCGGGAACCGCTTCGAGCGTCATCCGGTCCTCGGGCGCGTACGCGACGACGCGGAACGGTCCGGTGCCGTCGAACGTCGACCCGAACTCGTCGGCGTCGGCGCGGTGGATCACGGCGTGGTTGTCGCTGAGGTCGTAGGCGAAGAACGGGTTCGGCTCGGCGAGCTCGAACACGACGGTGCGCGCGTCCTCGGCACGGACGTCGACGACGTTGGCGTACAGGTCGCCGGTCGGGAGTCCGGCGTCGGGATCGCGCAGGCGATCGTAGGTCGCGACCACGTCCTCGGCCTCGAGCGGGGCGCCGGAGTGGAAGCGGACGTCGTCGCGGAGCTGGAAGGTCCAGGTGCGGCCCTCGTCGGCGATCTCCCACGACTCGGCCAGGCCGGGCTGGACCTCGTTGGCGGCGTCGATGTCGACGAGGTAGTCGTAGACGTTCGCGAGGACGAGGATCTCGGCGTCGGCCGAGGCGAAGGCGGGGTCGAGCTGCGCGGGGGTCTCGATCCCCACACGGAGCGTCTGCGCGCCGGCCAGGCCGGCCGTGAGCGCGACGAGGAGGGCGACGGCGAGCGCGGCGAGGGAGCGAAGGGAGCGGGCGGGGTGGTCCATGACGGGTCTCCTCCCGGGGTACGGGCGCGTCGGCGGGCCGGCGGGCGCCGGTGCGCCGCGCGGAGTCGGTCGGACCCGGCCACGATACGACGGTCGTGGCGGCTGGGACCGTGGGCGGCGACGCAACCGAACGGGTCGCTCCGTGCGATGCGGTCCGCGCGTCGGTCGGCTCGCGCGTCCTGCGGGCCGGCGCGGTTGACGCGGGCGGACGACCGCCGTACCATGCCGCATGATGTGCAACCTACACACGATGCGGCACGTACCGTGACCTCGGCGCGCACGGTGCTCCTCCTCTGCGGCGGCCGTTCCGGCGAGCACGAGGTGTCGCTCGCCTCCGCCGCCAGCGTGCTCGAGGCGGCGCCGGAGCGGATCGTGCTCGAACCGCGCGTGATCGCCCGCGACGGCCGGCTGCTCTCCCCCGCCGCCAGTCGCGCCGCGCTGCGGGACGGACGCAGCGACGGCGACGCCTACGCCGCCGACGCCGACCCCGACGTGCTGACCGGCCTCGCGCGCGCCGACCTGCGGCGCTTCGACGCCGTCTTCCCGCTCTTGCACGGACCGAACGGCGAAGACGGCACCGTCCAGGGCCTGCTCCGGGTGGCGGGGGTGCCGTTCGTCGGCAGCGACGTCCTCGGCAGCGCCGCAGCGATGGACAAGATCGTGATGAAGCGACTCTTCGCCTCGGCCGGCCTGCCGCAGGTGCCGTGGCGCGGAGCCGACCGCAACGCCTACGCCGCCGACCCGGAAGGCGTGCGCGACCGGGCCCGCGACCTGCCGTGGCCGCGCTTCGTCAAGCCCGCCAACCTCGGCTCCTCGGTCGGAATCGGCCGTGCCCGCGACGAGGCGGAGCAGGACGCCGCCCTCGCCGAAGCGTTCCGGCACGACCGCCGCGTCGTGATCGAAGCGGCCGCGGAGGGGGCGCGCGAGGTCGAGGTCGCGGTCCTCGACGGTCGTCCCCCGCACGCCTCGCCGCCCGGCGAGATCCGCGTGCCCGACGGGGCCTACTACGACTACGCGCACAAGTACACCGAGGGCGCCAGCGAACTCCTGGTGCCCGCCCAGCTGCCCGACCGCCTCGCCGACGAGCTGCGGGCGCTGGCGCTCGACGCCTTCCGGCTGGTCGACGCCGCCGGCCTGGCGCGCGTCGACTTCTTCGTCGATCCTGCCGGACGCGCCCTGGTCAACGAGATCAACACCCTCCCCGGCTTCACGCGCACCAGCATGTACCCCCGCCTCCTGCAGGCGGCCGGCGTGCCGTACCCCGAGCTGATCGAACGGCTGGTCGAGGCGGCGCTCGCACGACGCGCCGAGGCCGACGCCGTGCGGTAGATTCAGGAACGCCGCTCGCGAAGGGGGGATCGCCGCCGACGACCTCGCCGTCCCGTCCAGCCACGCACCGACCGACCGTTCCGACCGGGACGCGGACGTTCGCGTCCCGGCCCCCGCGCCCCCGTCGCCCGGCAGCGCCGTCGACGACGACGCGCGCCTGGCCGAGATGCTCGGGCTCGAGCCGCTCACCGATCCGGACGCCGGCCGTGTGCTGATCCTGAACGCCAGCTTCGAGCCGCTGCACGTCTGCAGCGTGCGGCGCGCGATCCAGCTGCTCATGACGGACGTGGCGTCCCGCGTCGAGGACGCCGCCACCGTGCTGCGCACCCCGTCCCGGACGGTGCCGGTCCCGAGCGTGGTGCGCCTGAACCGCTACGTGCGCCGCCCCTACCGACAGAAGGTCGCCTTCAACCGACGCAACCTGTTCCGCCGCGACGACCATCGCTGCCAGTACTGCGGCGTGCGCCGCAGCGACCTGACCCTCGACCACGTACTGCCGCGCAGCCGTGGCGGTCCGACCAGCTGGGAGAACGTGGTGGCCTGCTGCCGCGCCTGCAACGCCCGCAAGCGCGACCGCACCCCCGACGAAGCGCGCATGAGCCTGGCCCGGCCGCCGAAGGCGCCGCGGTTCGTGTTCAGCAGCGCCTACGGCCTGCTGCGCGACGTCGATCCGATCTGGCGACCGTACCTGCCGGACCTGTGACCGTCGGCGGCGCCGGGCGCGACGCCCGACCGCCCTCGCCCGATCCTCGCGAACCTCACGGCATCAGCGTGAGGAACGCCTCGAGCGAGTTCAGGATGGCGTCCTCGGCCCGCTGCCGCGGCACCGTCGGCAGGCCGTCGCCCCGTTGCGGCCCGTAGCGGCCGAAGAAGGCGTGCACCGCGCCGTCGATCCGTTCGATCCCGGCGCGCCCCGGCAGGCGCGCCATCCCCGCCCGCACCTGTTCCAGGGTCGAGAGGCCGTCGTGCTCCGCGGCCAGCACCAACGTCGCCAGGTCCGACGCCGACAGGTCGGTGTTCTCGGGCGGGTAGGCGCCCATCAGGATCAGCCCGTCCAGCCGTTCGGCGTTGCGTTCCGCGTACGCGGCCGCCATCGCGCCGCCGAGCGAGTGCCCGCCGACCACGATCCGTTCCTCCCCCTCGTGCATCCGGTCGAGGATCCGGTCGGCGCGGTCGCGACCGAACACGGCGAGGTCGAGCGGCATCGTCGGGATCACCGTGCGGATGCCGAGCGGCGCGAGCCCCACCCCGATCCAGGCGTAGGCGTGCGGCCGCACCAGACCGCCCGGGTAGAGCACGAACAGGGTGCGGGCGGTCACGTTCCCGGCCGGCGCCACCTCGATCCCGCCGCCCGCCTCGGTGAAGGCGGCGATCCGCACCTGGCTCGCGACCGTCCGCGGGACCATCGCGTCGGCCGACGGGCGCAACGGATCCGGGATCAGGAGCGCGGCGAGCCAGCCGGAGCCGACGGCGACGAGCAGGAGCAGGAACCGGA
>SLSQ01000099.1 GCA_007130355.1 Trueperaceae bacterium | reverse complement strand
CGGGGGCGCCGGCCCGGCCGTGGGCGGTGCCTTCGACCACCACGGTGACGCCGTTCGCGAGCCGGCGCACGAGCGCCGCGGCACGGCCGCTCGCGTCGCCGCGCTCGCGCTCGGACGCGGCCGGGCGCTCGGTCGTTCGGGTCCGCGCGTGCGGCCGCGTCAAGCGGGACGGACGGTCAGGTCGGGCACGGTGGCGGGCGGCGGGGTCCGGACCACGCCGGCGATCAGGTCGGCGACCGCTTCGGGCGTGACGAAGGCGGCGGGATCGTACGGCTTGCCCTCCTGCCGGCGCACCTCCTGCTGCATCGGGGTGGCGGTGCGTCCGGGATAGACGGTGGTGACGCGCACGCCGTGCTCGGCCTCCTCGGCCCGCAGGGCGTCGGCGATCGCCTTGAGCGCGAACTTCGAGGCGGCGTAGCCGCTCCACTCGGGGTTGGCGCGCAGGCCGGCACCGGAGTTCACGAACACGGCGAGGCCCTTCGCGGCACGCAGCGCGGGCAGCGCCCGCTGCGTCAGCAGGAACGGGACCCGCACGTTGACGCGGAATTGCCGGTCCAGATCGCGCACGTCCAGTTCGGCGACCGGCCCGAGCTGAACGACGCCGGCGCTATGGATCAGAACATCGATCCGGTCGGGCAGGCCCGACGCGAACCGGTCGAGCGCGGCGTCGTCGTTCAGGTCGGCGGCGCGCACCTCGGCCTGGGCGCCCAGCCCGCGCACCTCCTCGGCGACGCCGGCCAGCGCCGCTTCGTTGCGGCCGTTCAGGATCAGCGTGGCGCCCGGCACGGCGAGCGCGCGGGCGGTGGCGGCGCCGATGCCGCTGGACGCGCCGGTGGCGACGATGTTCATGGGGTTCCTCCCGGTTCGGACGCGAAGGGGATTTCGGGCGTCGCGTCCGCTTCGAGCGCACGGACGTCGCGCACCAGACGGCGCAGGGCGCCTTCGAGGTCGCCGCTGCCGGCCAGCGAGGTACCGATCAGCGCCGCGTCCGCGAGCCCCAGCACCGGCCGCAGGTCGGGCGCCGTCCGGTAGCCGGACTCGGCGATCAGCACGCCCCCGAAGCCGGCGGCGCGGGCGCGGCGCATCAGGCGCGGCGCCGTCGCGAGGTCGACGTCGAGGGTGCGCAGGTCGCGATTGTTCACGCCCAGGAGCCGCGCGCCCGCCGCGACGGCCAGGTCGGCCTCGGCCTCGTCGTGCACCTCGACCAGGGCGTCGAGCCCGCAGGCGTGCGCGTAGCGGAGGTAGGCGGCGGTGGCGTCGCCGAGCACCGCCACGATCAGCAGCACCGCGGCGGCGCCCGCCGTGCGCGCCTCCTCGATCTGCGCCGGGTGCACCACGAACTCCTTGCGCATCGCGGGCAGCGGCACGTCGCCGGCGACCGCGCGCAGGTGCGCCAGGTCGCCGCCGAAGTGGCGCGGTTCGGTCAGGACCGAGAGCGCGTCGGCGCCGCCACCGTGGTAGGCGCGCGCCGCGTCGCGCGGGTCGAGGTCGGCGATCGCGCCTTGCGACGGGCTGCCGCGCTTGATCTCGCAGACGAACGCCAGGCCCGGACCGCGGAGCGCCGCCTCGAACCGTCCGGGGCGCGGGCCGGCGCCGGCGGGCGCGTCGGGCACGGGGACGCCACCGTAATCATCGGCGCGTTCGCGCGCGATGCGTCCGAGCACGCCCGGCACGGTCGCCAGCCGATCGTTCGACAGCGGGTCCGGCACCCGCGGCGCGCCGCCGACCGGCTCAGTAGACGTAGAAGCCACGCAGGCCGCCCCCCTCGCCGTACTCGGTCTCGACCGTCGCCACGTCGGCGTGGGACGGTCCGCGACGCAGGAACACCAGCAGCTGGTCGAGCTCGCTGCGGGGCCCCTCGGCGACCACCTCGACCCGACCGTCGGGCAGGTTCTCGGCGGTGCCGGCCAGGCCCAAGTCGATCGCGCGGCGTTGCGCGAAGGCGCGGTAGCCGACCCCCTGCACCCGCCCCGAGATCAGGGCGGTCAGGCGTTCGGTGCGGTCCGGTCCGGTGCGGTGCGACGCGTCGCTCACGCGGGCATGCTACCGCAGCCGCCGCGACGCTCCGGTCGCGCCGTGCGGCCCGTCCGGGACGGCCTTCCGCGCCACGAATCCTCATTCGGGCCGGTGCTAGCATGCATCTTCCCGGACCGCTTCGGCCCGGGGTCCTGTCCTCATGCCCAGACGCCTCTCCGTCCCCCTCGCCCTGATCGCGATCCTCGTGGTCGTGACGGTCCTCCTCCCCGCCACGCCGTGGGGACGGGACGTGCTACTGCGCAACGCCGCCCGCGTCGCCGACGGCGCGGGGTACCAGGTGTCGTGGGAGGGAAGCGGCGGCTGGCCGTGGCGGACCCTCCAGCTGAGCGGCCTGCGGGTCGAGGGGCCGGGCCTCGACCTGACCCTCGACGAGGCCCGCTTCGGCTGGTTCCTGCCGTCGCTGCTGACCGGCGAACTGCCGCTCTGGATCGCCGTCGACGGTGCCGACGCCGCCATCGACGTCGGCGGCTTCGAGACGGGCGACGGGACCGGCGCCGGCGGCCTCCCGTTCCGACCGGAGCTGCGCGACGCCGACCTCCGGAACCTGCGCCTCACCGTCGGCGACGTGCCGTACACGCTGCCCGACCTGCGGCTCGAGGACCTGCGCGTCGGGGGGCGGGGCGAACGCGTCACGGCCGAAGGCCGGCTGGCGACGCCGGACGGCGCGCTCGACCTCGTCGCCGAGATCGGCCTCGACCCGTTCCGACTGGACGCGGAGGTCACGAACGCCGACGTGCGCATCGCGCGCCAGTGGTGGGACGGCGCCGAAGGCGGCCGGCTGGACGCCACCGTCCGCTGGACCGACGCCCGCGGCCTTCAGATCGAGGGCGAGCTGAGCGACGGCGCGATCGACTGGTACGACCTGCAGGTCGCCGACCTGGAGGGACCGGTCCGGATGCGCGGCCTGCTTATCGAAACCGAGCTGTCCGGCGTCGGCTTCGGCGGACCGGTCGCGGCGAACGGCACCGTCGACGTCGCCAACGCCCGCTGGAGCGCCACGCTGCACGGCACCCCGCGACTCGAGGCGGCCACCGCCTGGGCGTCGCCGGTCGCGCTGCCCGAGACCCTGGTGCCGCAGGGGGAGGCGTTCGTCACGGCGCGCGCGGCCGGCTGGACGCGGATCGACCTGCGCGCCTCGGTCCAGGGCGCCGGTACCCTCGACGGCCGTCCGTTCACCCTCCGCAGCGACGAGGTGCGCTTCGCCACCGGTCCCGGCCTGGCGATCGAAGCGCACGGCGAAGGGTTCGGCGGACGCTGGTCGGTCGACACCCGCGAACGCTCGGACGCGCTCGAGTGGGTCGTCCGCACCGAGGACGCCGCCTTCGGTCCGGCCCGCGAGCTCGACGGCGAGCTCGTCTACCGCCTGGGCGAAGGCGCGGCCGGGTCGTTCGTCGTGACCGGTTCGGCGCTCGGCCCGGCGGATCCGGACGCCCGCACCGTCGAGGGGGACCCGGCGGAGCCGCTCGCGCCGCCCCCGCCCGGTCCGGCGCCGCTGCTGACCGCGCCCGGCGAGCGCGACCTCGCCGGCCGCGAGGCGGCGTTCCGCATCGACGGCGACCTGATCGGCGGCACGATCGCCGCCTTCGTCGAGGGGCGCGCCTTCGGCGGCGACCTGAACGGCGCGGCGGCGCTGCGGAACGGCGAGGTCGAGGGCGCCGTACGCCTGCGGAACCTCCCGCCCTGGCTCGAGGGCGACCGCACCGTCGAACTGACGGCCTCCGGTCCGGTCGCCACGCCGAACCTGCGGGCCGAGCTGCACGCCTCCGACCCGGTCCCCCTCCCCGCCGACCTGCTCGGCGGCGCGACCGTGCGGACCGCGGACGGCGCGCCGATCGACCTGCGCGGGGCGGCCGACTTCCGCCTGGACGGCACCGCGTTCGAGGGGATCGACGGACGCTTCGGACCGCTCGTCCTCTCCGGCCGGTTCCCGTTCGGGCCGGAAGCGGACACGGCGGCCGACGGAGCCGATGCCGCTGCGGCGCTCGGCGAACCGGCCGCCCCGCTCGCCTGGTCGCTCGACCCGGTGCACGTCGACGCCGGCACCGACCTGACCGTGTCCGTCGAGGAGGGCGGCTTCGCTCCGTTCCGGCCCGGCGGCAGCGTCGCCACCGGTTCGGTCGCCGTGCGCGCGGCCGACACGGCCGGCGTCCGCATCGACCCGGCGACCTTCCAGGCGACCGCCGAGCTGCCGTTCCTGCCGGCCGGCGGCGGGCCGGCGCCCGCTCCCCTGCGTGTCGTCGCCGACGGTCCGACGGTCCGCGCCTCGCTCGAGGACGGCCGGGTCGTCGCCACGGCGGTCGACCATCCGGTCGCCGTTCCCGCCGACCGGATCGGCCTGAGCGCGGCGGACACGGAGCCGGGCGGACCGAGCGCCGCCGAACCGCTCGACGGCCTCCTGAACCTGGACCTCCGGCTCGTGCTCGCCGACCCGCTCGAATCCGTGCGGGGCGAGGTCAGGTTCGGCGCCACGGCTCCGGACGGGACCGGGGTCGTCGCGACCGCGAGCGCGACCGACGCGGGCTACGGCGCCTCGGCCGAGCTGCCGGCCGGAACCCGGCTTGGCGGCGTGCCGCTGCGGGATCCGCTGCGGATCGTGGCCGACGCGAGCCGCGACGGCACCGGTACCGCCTCGCTCGCCACCGGCCAGGTGCGGCTCATCGCCGAGCTCGACCGGGTCCTCGACCCGGACGGTGCAGTCCGGGCCGAGTTGCGTACGTCCGGCGCGTCCCCGCTCGCGGCCGACGAGGCACCGGACGCCGCGACCGAACCCGCCGCCGGATCGACCACCGAAACCCCCGCCGAAACCGCGACCGCGGTCTGGACGCGCGCCGACGGTGCGCTCCGGACCGACGGCCGCGTCGCCCTGCGGCCGCTCGCCGCCCTCGCCGGCGCCGAGGCGCACGGAACGGTCACGTTGGACGGCGCGGGCTTCGGCCCGGACGCGGGCGCGACCGGGACGGCGACCCTCGACCTGACCGACCCGCTCCCCGGCCGCGCGACCTGGACCGCCGGCGACCTCGCCGGCGAGGTTCCGACCCCGATCGGCCCCGTCGCCCTGAGCGGCCGCGTCGCGCCCGGCGACCCCGTCGCGGTCCGCGCGACGCACCCCTGGGGCGAGCTCGCCTGGAGCGACGGACGCCCCAGCGGATCGGGTGAGATCCCCGCCCAGACGGTGCAACGGTTCGGGATCGGTCCGCTGCCGTGGACGCTCGACCTCGGAGGGGACGCCGCCGCCGGGGGCGGGCTCGACCGCGCGACCCTCCGCCTCCACCCGCCGAGCGGGTCGGCCACGGCGACGCTGCGCGGCGGCGTGCCGCACCTCCAGGTCGACCTGCCGGTCCGGGCCGGGGACGCGACCTGGCGGCTGGACGGAGAGATCCGCGCCGTGGCGGCGCCGGGCGAGACGCCGGACCCGGCCGACGTCGCTCCCCTCCTCGAGACGCTCGAGGCCGACCTACGACTGCGCGACGGTCGGTCCGGGCCGGACCGCACCGACCTCGCCCTGGTCGGGCCGCTGGCCCGACCGGAGATCCGCGGCACCGCCTTCGTGCCGGAGGCGAGCCTCGCCGCCGGCCTCCCGACGGCGCTGCCCGGCGTGCTCGAGCTCGACGGTCCCCTCGCCTGGACCGGCGCCGTGGCCGGCACGACCCCGGACGCTGCGGCGGCCGGCCCGAGCGAACCGCTCGTGCGTGCCGCCTGGCGCACGGACGCGGCGCGCCTCGACCTGACGGTGCGGACCGGACCGGACGCCTGGTCGGTCCGCGCCGACGGGCCGGACCTGGTCGTGACCGCCGATCCCGACGGGGTCCGCCTGACCGCGAACGATGCCGACCTGACGCCGTTCCTGGCCGCCGCCGGCGCGGACGAGCTGCCGGACGGGATCGTCCGCATCGGCGTCGACGGCGCCCTCGACGCGACCGGACCGCTGGCCGCCCTCGCCGACCCGGCCGCCTGGACCGACGGCCGGATGCGGGCCGACGGCCGCATCGAAGCGACCGCGCTCCGTGCCGGCGGCCCTGCGGGCGACCTCCCGGACCGGGACGTCGCCGCACGCCTGCTCCTGACCGGCGACGCGGACGGCGTGACGGTCGACGCCGACCTCGCCGCCTTCGGCGCGACCGCCTCCGCGCGCGGAACGCTCCTCCCCCACGTCGACCTCGCGCTGCAGGGCGAACACCTCGCGACCGGAATCGCCGTGGACACAGGCGTCCGTGGCCGGCCCGGCGACGCCGCGGCGCCG
>SLSQ01000311.1 GCA_007130355.1 Trueperaceae bacterium | reverse complement strand
CGGCTGCACCCCCGAGAAGACGCGGGGCCGGCGTGCGGCGGTCGTCTTCGGGGCGTCGGATCCGTGCGGCTCGCTTCCGGTTCGGTCCATGAGCGCAGAGGATAGCACCGGCGCCGCGGCGCGGTCGGCGTCAGGGAAGCACGCGTCCGACCCAGGCGAGCGGGTCGGTGGGGACCTCGTCGATCCGCATCTCCCAGTGCAGGTGCGGTCCGGTCGAGAGCCCGGTGCTGCCGACGGCGCCGATCACGTCGCCGCGCCGGACGATCTGACCGACCTGCACGTCGATGCGGGACTGGTGGTAGTAGCGGCTCGTGACGCCCGCCCCGTGGTCGAGGACCGTCATGTAGCCGGCGATCCCGAAGTAGGCGGCGATGCGGACCACGCCGACGTTGGTGGCGCGGATCGGGGTGCCGGTCTCGGCCGCGATGTCCTCGCCGAGGTGGAACGAGACCCGTCCGCCGGGGGCGTAGCGGCGGGGCACGCCGAAGCCGGAGCTGCCGCGCCCCTCGATCGGGATCAGGAACGGCTCGGTCCAGCGCGGCGGGTCCACGACGGCGGCGCGGGCCTCGTCGAGCGCCCGGTCCTGCTCCGCGCGCGCCTCGTTCGTAGCGACGGCCAGCACGTTCGCGGGGACGTTCAGTTCCTGCACCTCGCGTTCGAGCGCCGCCCGCAGCACGCTGACGCGCGCCTCGTGCGGCCGGCCTAGGCCGTCGCGCCAGTCGGCGACCAGTTCGGTGCGAGCCTCCTCGACCTGGAGCGGCGCGCCGGCGAGCCCCCAGCGGGCGCCGGGCGGACCGTGCAGCGGGACGGTCCGGTCGCCCTCGCGCAGCGTCGGCCCTTCGAGAGGCGCGTCGGACGGATCGACGACGACGGTCACGAC
Organism: Trueperaceae bacterium; assembly: GCA_007130355.1. GTDB lineage: Bacteria > Deinococcota > Deinococci > Deinococcales > Trueperaceae > SLSQ01. The sequence continues at coordinate 5,434 of SLSQ01000311.1, read as the reverse complement.
GAACGGCGCGCCCGGCGGGACCCGGTCCGGTACCTCGAGGCGGACCTCGGGGACGGCGACCGCCTCGACCGCGTGCACCGACGTCGCCTGCGCTCCGGCCGCGTCGGTCGCGACCACGGTGGCGTCGTGCACGCCGGGCGGCGCGGAAAGGGCGACCGTGGCCGCCTGGTCGACCAGCGTCCGCTCCTCTCCCGCCAGCGACAGTTCGAAGGTGACCGGCCGATCGGCGCTGAGCCGCAGCTCGAACGGTTCGCCGGCCGCGACCCGATCCGGACCCTCCACGAACAGCCCGGGAGGGTCGGGCGCCGCGGTACGGAACGCCTGACCGACGGTCCCGCCGACCGGGATCGTCAACGCGCCCGCCAGCGCCCAGGCCGCGACCCGGGCCCGGCGCCGGTGAGGCCGTCGGAGCGTGCGCCGCACGTCGCTACTCGCCGATCGCGCGCGCCTCTTCGGGCGTCATGCTGGTGACGAACGGAAGGTTGCGGTAGAGGTGTCCGACGTCGAGCCCGTAGCCGTAGACGAAGGCGTCCTCGATCTCGAAGCCGAGGTAGTCGATCTTCACCTCGACGACGCGCCGGGACGGCTTCGACAGCAGGCTCGCGACCTTGACGGAGCGCGGTCCGCGCCCCTCGAGGTAGGAGCGCAGGTAGTTCATGGTGAGGCCGGTGTCGACGATGTCCTCGACCAGGACGACGTGCTTGCCTTTGAGGCTCTGATCCAGGTCCTTGACCAAGCGGACCTCGCCCGACGACTGGGTGCGGCTGCCGTAGCTCGAGACGGAGAGGAAGTCGACGGTGACCGGCGCGTCGATCGCGCGCACCAGGTCGGCCATGAACAGGAACGCGCCGTTGAGCACGCAGATCAGGTGGATCGGCGCGCCTTCGTGGTCGTGGACGATCCGGCGTCCCAGGTCGCGGACCCGGTCCGCGATCTCGCGTTCGGACAGCTGCACGGCGCCCCGCCCGGGAGCGAACGTTCGTTCGGTCATCGCCACCTCGGCTTTCCGGGCCGGCGCGGCCCGAACCTCACGAATCATACCCGAGCGTGCGGCGTTCCTCTTCGGTCGCCTCGCGCCATTCGCCCGGCTTCAGCGACCCGAGGCGCAGGTCGGCGACGCCGGTCCGAAGCAGGCGCGTCACGTCGTAGCCGACGGCGGCGAGCATCCGCCGGACCTGGCGATTGCGGCCCTCGTGGAGCACGAGCGCGCACCCGCCGGGCGCGGGCCGGACCGCATCGGCCCGCGCCAGGCCGTCGTCGAGCCGCACCCCCCGCGCGAGCCGGCCGAGCGCCCCCTCGTCGACCGTGCCCTGACGGCAGCGGACGCGGTAGCGCTTCGCGTGCTCGTAGCGGGGGTGGGTGAGGCGTTGCGTGAGGTCGCCGTCGTCGGTGAGGAGGATCAGGCCCTCGCTGTCCAGGTCCAGGCGCCCGACCGGGTGCAGGCCCGGCACCCGGGGCGCCAGCTCGAGCACCGTCGTGCGCCCGCGATCGTCGCTCGCGGCGCTGAGCACGCCGGCCGGCTTGTGGAGCAGCAGCACGGTGGGCCGGCCGTGCGCCCGTTCGACGCGGGTGCCGTCCACGCGGACCTCGGCGCCGGTCGGCACCTTCGCGCCGAGCGTCGCTACCGCACCGTCGACGGTGACCCGGCCCGCCTCGATCCACGCCTCCGCCTTGCGGCGGGAGGGGGCGACGCCGGCGCGCGCCAGGAACCGCTGCAGCCGCTCGCCCCCGTCGCCGTTCGCGACGACGCTCACGCCCCGGAACCGTCCGGAAGCACGGAATCCGGGAGCAGGGTGCCGGCCGCGATGCGGACGGCGTGCCCGCCCACCTCCACCGCCACCTCGGCCACGTCGCCGTCCGTTCCGGCGTGTCCCGGCGTCGCGGACGCCGCCCCTTGGTCCGGGCCGGGCCGGCGCATCCGCAGCGACAGCCGCGAGGGGCGGCCCATCTCGACCCCCTGCAGCGCCTCGACGAGGGTCGGACGGCCCTCGGTCGGCGCCGCGGTGCGGGCGTGGCGCACGAGGTAGGCGCCGAGCGGGCCGTGGGCGCTGCCGGTGCCGGGGTCCTCGACCACGCCGAGCGCCTCGCCGAACATGCGGGCGCGCACCGGCGCGCCCGGGGCCGGCGGGAGGAAGGCGAGCACGGCGCGGTGCTCCGGATCGATCCAGCCGGGGTCGAGCGCCTCGAGCCGCAGCCACGCCCGCGCCAGGGCCTCCTCGTTGCGGAGCGGGACCAGCAGGAACGGGTTCCCCGCGCTCCACGCCTCGATCGGAAGGGAGGGGTGCAGGTCGACCTTGTCGAGCCCGAGGGCGCCGGCCACCCGCTCGCGGGCGGCCACGCGGGCGAGGCGCACCGGTCGGCCCTGGTCCATCCAGGCCCGGCTCAGACGGCCGTCGGCGTCGCGGTCGAGGCGCACGGCGATCGTTCCGGCGCGCGCGTGGACGCGCAACAGGTCGCCGGCGGCGCGCCCGGCCCGGTCGAGCGAGAACGCCGCCCCGATCGTCGGGTGTCCGGCCATCGGGAGCTCCCGCTGCGGCGTGTGGATCGCGAGCCGGGCGCCGCCGTCCTCGTCCTCGCGCACGAAGACCGTCTCGGAGAGGGCGAACTCGCGGGCCCACGCCTGGCGACCGGCCGCGTCGAGCGCACCGCCGTCGCGCACGACCGCGAGCGGGTTGCCTCGGAGCGGCGCGTCGGCGAACACGTCCCAGATCTCGTACGTCATGCGGGCGAGCCTACCCGAGCGTCGCGTCCGACCGGGGTAGGCTCGTCCGCATGCGCGCACCCGAGATCGACGCCTACGCCGACCTGCTCCTCGACTACTGCGTCCGGGCCGAACCGGGCGACGTGGTCGGCCTGCACGTCGAGACCCCCGCTCTCCCATTGGCCCGCGCCCTGGTCCAGGGAGTGCTGACGCGCGACGCGATCCCGCGCCTGCACCTGGCCTATCCGGAGTGGACCCAGGACTTGGTCGCGCATGCCGGCGACCGCTTCCTCGCGGCGGAACCGGAGATCGACCTGTACGAGATCCGCCGTACCGACGCCTGGATCCGCGTGGCCGCGCCGACCAACGGTCGGGCGCTGCAGGACGCCGACCCGAAGGTGCTCGGGCGGATCGAGGCGCGCCTCCGGCCGGTGGCGGAACACCGCGTGGCGCACACGCGCTGGGTGGGGACGCTCTTCCCCACCGACTCGGGGGCGCAGGAGGCGGGCATGAGCCTGGACGCGTTCGAACGGTTCGTGTTCGGCGCGATGCACCTGGACCGGCCGGATCCGGTCGCCGCCTGGCACGAGGTCGAGGCGCGCCAGGCGCGCCTGATCGAGCGGTTGGCCGCGGCCGACGAGGTCCGGATCCGTACCGAGCGCAGCGACCTGCGCCTGCGTGTCGGCGGCCGCACCTGGATCAACAGCGCCGGCCGGCGCAACATGCCTTCGGGAGAGGTGTTCACCGGCCCGATCGAGGACAGTGCCGAGGGCGTGATCCACTTCGACGTGCCGAGCCACGTCTCCGGCCGGGTGGTTCGGGGCGTGACGCTTCGGTTCGAGGCGGGCACGGTGGTCGAGGCGACGGCGGAGCAGGGTCAGGACCTGCTCGACGAGCGGCTGGCGAGCGACGACGGGGCGCGTCGCCTGGGCGAACTCGGGATCGGCACGAACGACGCGATCGCGCGGGCGATCGGGAGCACGCTCTACGACGAGAAGATCGGCGGGACCGTCCACCTGGCGCTGGGGCGTTCGTACGCCGAGTCGGGCGGCACGAACCAGAGCCGCATCCACTGGGATCTGATCGCGGACCTCCGTGCCGGCGGCGAGCTGTCGCTGGACGGCGCGCCGTTCCAGGTCGACGGGCGGTTCGTGGACGAGGCCTGATCCTCCTGGGTCGGCGCCGGGCCCGCGGCGCGGGGGTCCGACGAGGACCCGGCGGGCAGGTTCGGCGCGCGTGCGGGTCCTGCACGCGCTAGGGGCGAGGCGCCGCCGTCGCGGCCCCTCGCCCCTAGCCTCGTGGCCGCGCCAGGCGCGGTCCGCAGGTGCGCGGTCTCAGGCGTCGAGCGTGACCTGGACGTCGAGCGAGATGCGGACCTCTTCGGAGACCATCACCGCACCGGCTTCGAGCAGCTGGTTCCAGGCGAGGCCCCACTCCTTGCGGTTGATCTTGGCCGAGGCGGTGGCGGCCCGGCGGGTCATGCCCCACGGATCGGTGATCGGCTCGCCCAGCTCCGCGTCGAGCGCGACCGGACGGGTGGCGCCGGCCATCGTCAGGTCGCCGTGCAGGACGACCTGGCCGTCCGCGCCCGCTTCGGTACGGGTCAGTTCGAACACGATCGTCGGGTTCGCCTCGGCGTCGAAGAAGTCGGCGGAGCGCAGGTGGTCGTCGCGGTCCTGGGTGCCGGTCGTGATCGAGGCGGTCTCGATCTCGATCCGGGCCTGGGTCGGCGTGCCGTCCTCGGCGGTGCGGACGGTACCGGAGACCGTCTCGAACGAGCCGCGGACGGTGGCGAGCCCCATGTGGCGGACGGCGAAGCCGACGTCGGTGTGGGCGGGGTCGACGTTCCAGGTGCCGGCGAGCGGAAGGGTGGCGGTTTCGGGCATGGGCATCTCCTTCGATGTCGAAATGTTCGGTCGACGAGCCGTGGGGCTCCGGGCGACGCGTGCTACCGTAGCCGGACCGCTCTATTTTGTCAAGCGCTCCATCCGACAGAGTCAATGGTCGTGTACACTGGCTCCGTCATGGACCACCGAGACGACGGGTTCTGCCCCGTCCACGCCAGCATCTCGCTGCTCCAGGAGAAGTGGGTCCTCCACCTGGTCCGGCGCCTCCTGCACGGGCCCCACGGCTTCAACGAGCTCGGACGCGCCGTCGGCGGCGTGAACGCCACCACCCTCTCGCAACGGCTCGAGCGGCTCGAGCGGCTCGGCGTCGTCGTCAAGACGGTCGAATCGACGATGCCGCCCCGCACCCGCTACGAGCTCGGGGCCCCCGGCCGGGACCTTCAGGCGGTGATCGAAGCGATCGACGCCTGGGGCCGCCGCCACATGCCGGCCTGCCGCGCCGCCGAGGAGGCGGCCGCCGCGAACGCCGCACCCGACGCACCGTCGCGCTCCCCTGCCGCACCTTCGGCCGACGGTCCGGAGTCGCCCGCGGAGGAGCTCCCGGCGCGTTGACAGCGCCGAAGGGGACGGGTAACATCGGTGTTCGTCGCACCGCTCGCGTTCCGCGCGTACCGGTCCGACGCCGCTCGCCGAAGTGGCGGAATTGGTAGACGCGCATGATTCAGGGTCATGTGACCGCGAGGTCGTGTGGGTTCAAGTCCCACCTTCGGCACCACCCGGAACGCGAAGAAGAGGGAGCCCCGCCTCGGCGGGGCTCCCTCCGTTCCGTGACCGTCGGCGGCCGCGGCCCCGCCCCCCGCCGGTCCGCGCCGGCCGGGTAGGGGGG
>SLSQ01000052.1 GCA_007130355.1 Trueperaceae bacterium | reverse complement strand
TTCGCGGCGACCGCCTCGAGCGCTTCGGCGAACTCCGAGGCCGGGGCGCTGGACCGTCCGCTCGAGAGCAGGAACGCCATGTCGTTCGGGGAGGTGTCGCCGTCGACGGTGATCTGGTTGAAGGTGCGGTCCACGATCGCCGGCCAGATGTCGCGCAGTCCGACCTGGGTGACGTGCGCGTCGGTCGCCACGAAGGCGAGCATGGTCGCCATGTTCGGGTGGATCATGCCGGACCCCTTGGCGACGCCGACGATCCGCGCTCCGCTGCTCAGGGTGGCGGCGACCTGCTTGACGCGCAGGTCGGTGGTGAGGATCGCCTCGGCCATCGCGTCCGAGGTGTCGGCCAGGCCGGCCGGGAGTTCGGCGATCCCGGACCGGACCTTCTCCATCGGCATCGGCACGCCGATCACGCCGGTGCTGGCGGTGAGCACCTCCTGCGGCCGGACGCCGCCGAGCGCCGCCGCGGTCCGGCTCGCCATCTCGTCGTTGTCGAAGCCGGCCGACGGACCGGCGGCGCAGTTCGCGTTGCCGGCGTTCACGACCACCGCGCGCACCGGTTCACCGGTTCCGTACCGGAGCCGGTTCCGCGCCACGCACGGCGCGGCCAGGCGGTTCTTGGTCCCGACGTACGCCCACGATGCCGGGCCGTCGACCGCGAGGATCGCCAGGTCCGGCTTGCCGGACGGCTTGATCCCGGCGGTCACCGCGGTGCTGCTGAATCCTCGGGGTAGCTTCACGGCCAACGTCCTTCCAGTTCGAGCGCCGTCGTCTCGGGGAATCCGAAGGCGACGTTGAATCCTTGCACGGCCTGACCGGCCGCACCCTTGCCCAGATTGTCGAGGACCGCGAAGGCGGTGCACAGCCCGGTGCGCGCGTCGTGACGGACGCCGATCACGGTCCGATCGGAGCCGGCCACCGCCTTGACCTCCGGGAGCTCCTCCTGCACGTGGACGAGCGGTTCGTCCGCGTAGTAGGCGCGCGCCAGCTCGCCCAGCTCGGCCTCGCCGACGTCGCCCGACGGCCGGAAGGTGCAGGTGGCGAGGATCCCGCGCGTCATCGGCGCCAGCTGCGGCGTGAAGCTGACCGCGAGCGGTCGGAACGCGGCGTGGGTCGTCAGCCACCGCCCCTGCTCCGTGGCCCGACCGAGGTTCCCTTCGATCTCCGCCAGGTGGCGGTGCGTCCCGGCCGGCTTGTACGGGCGCGCGTTCGCGTCGAGCTCGGCGAAGTGGAGGGGCGTCGCGGTGCCGCGACCGGCGCCGCTGGCGCCGGTCACGACGGTGGTCACCGGCACGACCTCGGGATCGATCGCGCCGGCCGCGGCGAAGGGGAGCAGGGCGAGCGAAGCGGCGGTCGCGTTGCAGCCGGGCGCCGCCACCAGCTCCGCCCCCGTCAGGTCGGGACGGTACGCCTCGACAGGCCGTAGCGCGCCCGCTCGAGGTCGCCGGGATGCGGGTGCGGTCCGTACCAGGCGGCGTACGTGTCCGGATCGAGGCGCGAATCGGCCGACAGGTCGATCACGCGGGCGCCCGCCTCGAGCGCCGTGCGCACCCAGGGGGCGGTCGCGCCGTGGGGCGTCGCGAGGAAGGCCACGTCGGCGCCGTCGAGCGCCTCGTCCGGCGTCACGAAGCGGGCGTCGGTGCGTCCGGCGAGGTGCGGCCACGCCTCGGTCAGCGGCCGACCGGCCGACGAGCGCGAGGCGTAGCGGAGCTCACCGATCTCCGGATGGCGGCGCAGACGGCGGATCAGGCCGGAACCTCCGTACCCGTTCGCGCCCAGGATCGCGGCGACGAGGCTCATGCGTCCTCCCTTCCCATCAGTTGGAACAGGATCGCCTTGTGGGCGTGGAGGCGGTTCTCGGCCTGATCGAAGACGACGCTGCGCTCGTGGTGGACCGCCTCCTCGACCGTCTCCTCGCCGTAGTGGGCGGGCAGGTCGTGCATGAACACGCCGCGGTCGCTCAGGTCGTCGAACCATTCGGGGGTGACGGTGTAGCCGGCGAACGCCTCGCGGCGACGGGCGGTGTCCTCCTCGTGCCCCATCGAGATCCACACGTCGGTGTAGAGGACGTCGGCGCCGCGTACCGCTGCGCGCGGATCGCGTTCGATGCGGACGTCGGCGCCGCGCGCCCGGGCGGCCGCCACGATCTCCGGGTCGGGGTCGTACCCGTCGGGGCAGGCGATCGTGAGGCCGGTGCCGGCCACGGCGGCGGCCTGGACGTGGCTGTGGCAGACGTTGTTCCCGTCCCCCACGAACGCCAGGTGGAGGCCGGAGAGGTCGCCGAAGCGCTCGCGCAACGTCAGGTAGTCGGCGCTGAGCTGGCACGGGTGCAGCCGATCGGAGAGGCCGTTGATCACCGGCACGTCGGCGAACCGTGCCAGGTCGGTCAGGGTGTCGTGGCCGTAGGTGCGGGCCATGATGCCGTCGCACCAGCGCTCCAGGTTCTTCGCGACGTCGCGGATCGATTCGCGCACGCCGATTCCGATGAAGTTCTGGCTCAGCAGGACCGAATGGCCCCCGAGCTGGTACATGGCGATGTCGAAGGTCGAACGGGTCCGCAGCGACTGCTTCTCGAAGATCATCGCCAGGGTCGCGTCCTGGAGCGGACGCGGGCGGATCCCTTCGCGCCAGCCGCGCTTGAGCGCGACGGCGGCGTCGAGCAGCCCCATGAACGCGTCGCGGTCCAGATCCGCGAGCGAAAGGAAGTCTCGGCCCCGCAGCGCGTCGACGCGGAACTCGTGGACCGAACGGGCGTCGGTGGTCATCTCGGTCGCCTCCTCGGGCGGCGTCCGCGAAGGTGCCGCGGGACGCGCGCCGGCGTGCGCGGAGCGTACCACGCTCGTCGGGGACGGCCTCCGAGCCGTGCGTCAGAACCCGAGGAGGCGCAGGTAGGCATCGATGAGCGGGCGCCCGGCCGCGAAGGAGAGCAGCCCGCCGAGCGCCAGGAACGGCCCGAACGGGACGTGTCGGGAGCCGCCCGCCGCCCGCTGCGCCACGCCGACGACCGCGCCGATCAGCACCGCTGCGAAGAGGGCCGCCAGCAGGCGCTCGACGCCGAGCACCACCCCGAGCAGGGCCGCGAGCTTGACGTCGCCGAAGCCCATGGCGACCGGCTCCTCGTCCGCCTCGTCGTCGGGGGCTCCGGTTCCGCCAACGCCGCCCGCGTCCGGCCGGGCGCGCGCGAGGTCGTGGACCCACCAGACGACCGCGCCCGCCAGCGCCGCGGCGCCCGCCGCCGCGAGCCCACCGGCGAGCGCCGGGAGCAGCCCGATCGTCGCCGGCGCGACCGCGAGCGCCACGATCCAAGCCGCCCAGACCCACGGTTCGGGCACCCGTACGGTGCGGCGGGTCGCGAGGTTCGCGGCGACCGATACGGCCGCGGCGGCCAGGCCGATCCCGACGCCGCCGACGGTGCCGGCGAGCGCCCCGACGTTCGCCTGGTCGAATCCGATCGGCCAGAGCCGTTCGCGGCTGTCGCCGAAGCGGCGGAGGACCAGCGCGCCGAGCCGGTTCACGAGCGTCAGCAGGCCCGCTCCGATCGCGACGCCCCAGGCGGCGCCCGCCGGATCCGGCAGGCCGGGGGCGCCGGCCCAGAGGAAGGCGCCCGCGAGGAAGAGGGCGGTGGTGGGGAGGGTCAGGACGTCCGGAATCTCGTAGGTGTCCAGGTCGATCGCCGAAGCGATCAGCAGCAGCAGGAACCAGGTCGCGAGGAAGACGGTCGCGAACGGATGCGCGAGCGGATCGGTCCACCAGGCGGCGGCGACGAAGAGGAGGGCGACCGTCGCTTCGATCAGCGGGTAGCGCCCCGAGATCGCGGCGCCGCACCCCCGGCACCGACCGCGCAGGGCGAGCCAGGAGAGGACCGGGACCAGTTCGAGCGGCGTGAGCACCCGGTCGCAGCGCGGACAGGCGGAGCGCGGCCGGACCACCGATCGTCCGGCCGGAAGCCGGTGGATCACCACGTTGGCGAAGCTTCCCACCAGCGCGCCGAGCACACCGGCGAAGATCAGTACGACCGCGTCGGGCGTCACGAGCGCGTCACCGGCGAGGGGGGACGGAGGGCAGGACGAGGCGGCATCGGGCTCCTTCCGCGTGGCGTTCTCATGAAAACGGGTGGTACGGTGCCCCCGCTATGAGAAGAGCCACCTTCCCCCTCGCATCCGCCCTGGCGTTGCTGCTCGCCTCGCTGACCTTCGCGTTCGCTCAGAGCGACGACGCGGACGCGCCCGCGTTCCGCCTCGCGTTCGTCGACACGCAGGCGCTGATCCGCGCCCATCCTGCCGCCTCCGACATCGAGGTCATCGGCCAGCAGCTCGACCAGGAGCTCGAGGAGCTGCTCGCGCAACGCGACCAGCTGCTCCGGCGCCAGCAGGACCAGGGCGAGCTCGGACCGGAGGACGAGGAGCTGCTCCAGGCGCTCCAGGTCACGATCGAGACCCGGCGCGAGGGCGGGTTGTCGGAGATTCGGCAGGCGGCCGCGCCCGCCGAGCAGGCGGCGAACGAGATCATCCGCGACCTCGCCGCCGAGGGCGGGTACGGCCTGATCCTCGACATCGAGGCGTCGTCCGGCCTGGTGGTGTTCAAGGCCGACTTCGTGCCGGACCTCACCGACGATGCGATCGCGATGATGGAGGAGCGGCACGGCGCCGACTGAGCCGCGCTCGGTTCCGCCCCACCCGACCGTTCCCGCGGCCGAGGACCTCACGCGTCCTCGGCCGCGTCCGTGACGGCTCCGGCCTCGCCGCGGGCGGCTTCGGCGGCCTCGCTTGAGGCCTCGACCGACTCGGCCTCGATTTCGGCTTCGGCCTCGGCGAGCAGCGCCCGGTCGTGCGCGTCGAGCGCGCCTCGGTCGAGCAGATCCGGCCGGCGACGGGCCGTGCGCGCGAGCGCGCGGCCGCGGCGCCACGATGCCACGCGGCCGTGGTGGCCGGAACGGAGCACCTCCGGCACCTCCAGGCCGCGGAACGAAGGCGGTCGGGTGTACTCCGGCCAGTCGAGCAGGCCGGTGGCGAACGATTCGTCGCGGTAGCTCTCCTGCGAGCCGAGCACGCCCGGTAGCAGGCGGGCGATCGCTTCGATCACGACCAGGGCCGGCAGCTCGCCGCCCATGAGGACGTAGTCGCCGATCGAGAGCTCCTCGTCGACGAGCGCCTCGGTCCGGGCGTCGAACCCTTCGTAGCGACCGGAGAGCAGGACCAGGTGGTCGAGCGCCGCGAGCTCCTGCACGCGCTCCTGCGTGAGAGGCCGACCGGAGGGCGCGAGCAGGATCGTCCGGTCGGGGGGCGGCACGTCGGCACGGCTCTCGTCGAGCGCCCGAGCCGCGACGTCGACGCGGATCACCATGCCCGCTCCGCCCCCGTAGGGGGCGTCGTCGACGCGGCCGGTCCGGTTGCCGGCGAAGCGGCGCAGGTCGCGGGCGCGGACCTCGAGCCGGCCTTCGCGCTCGGCCCGCGCCAGGATCGCTTCGCTGCGGTAGGCGTCGATCAGGCCCGGGAAGAGCGTGTGCACGGTGATGATCACGCCTCGTCCAGCAACCCTTCCGGCGGATCGGACAGGCGGACGGCGTCGTCGTCGATCCGTACGTACGGGGCGTGCGCCGGCAGGTAGCGCGGACCGGTCGCCGTCGCGATCCGCAGCAGCGGCTGCAGCGGCGTCCCGTCGACCCCCTCGACCGTGCCGATCGGACGCGGTGCGTCGTCGAGGTACACGGGCGTGCCGGGGGCGGGTACGGCGCCGGAGGCGTCGGTCCCGATCGCGTCGGGGGAGGGGGGGACGTGCACGACGGCGTGCAGCAGGCCTTTCGCGAGCTCGACCCGGCGGACACGGTCGACGCTCAGCAGGTGGTCGCGTCCGTGCGGCGCGAACGAGACGACGCGTGCGTCGCCGAGGCCGTCGATCCAGACCCGCTCGGCGGCGGCGAGGAGCTCGGCGCCGCCGAGCGGCCGGTCGATCCGGACGCGGAAGGCGCCGCGGAGTCCGTGGCTCCGCCCCACGCGACCGACCGCGACGTACCCTTCAGGGGGGCCGGAGGACGAGGCGCCCGCGCCGTCCACCGGTTCAGTCGAGCAGGTGGACGTCGACGCGTTGCCGTCCGTCCGCGGCGGCGCGCGCCAGCGTGCGGACCGCGTTGATGATGCGTCCGTTGCGCCCGATCACGCGGCCGGCGTCGCCCGGCGCGCAGCGGATCTCGATGCGCACCGACCGTCCGTTCCGCTCGGCCCCGACCTCCAGGGCGTCCGGGTCCTCGACGAGGTTCTGGACGACGAAGGTGACGAGCTCGAGCGGCATCGGCGTTCGCTCAGGCGCTCGCGCCGGTGCGCTTGA
>SLSQ01000172.1 GCA_007130355.1 Trueperaceae bacterium | reverse complement strand
TGGTGTCGAACTCGCCCCGCACGGCGATCGAGGCGACCCTCGCCCCGCACGCCTGGGCGCGCGAACTGTTGGCCGTCCGCGTCTCCGCCGACGACGTGCCCCGCGGCAAACCGGAACCGGACGCGTACCTCGCCGCCGCCGAGCGCCTGAACGTCCCGCCCGACCGCTGCCTGGCGATCGAGGACAGCGTCCCGGGCGCCACCGCCGCGGTGCGCGCCGGCACCACCTGCGTGTTCGTGACGAACGACGGCGAGACCGACCCCGAGATCGCGGCGCACATTGCGCCGTACCGGGTCGCCTCGCTCACCCGCCTGACCGTGCTGTTCGCGCGAGACTGACGGCCGCTCGGGGCCCGCCCCGAACCGCGAGGTCGACCGGCGCCGTCGACCCGCGACGCCGCTCCGGTGGCCCCCCTGGAGGTCCGCATGCCCGACACCGAACCCCCCCGCGCGCCCCGCCTGCCGCGCGCCGCGCTGCAGATCGGCGGCCGCTTCACGGAGGCGCGCGACGGCGCGACCCGCGACACGCTCGACCCGGCCAGCGGCGCCACCGTCCTGACCGTGCCGGAGGCCGGCGCCGCCGACGTCGACGCGGCGCTGAGCGCCGCCCGGACGGCGTTCGACGACGGACCGTGGCCGCGCACCCCGGTCCAGGATCGCGCTCGCCTGCTCGAGCGCGTCGCCGACGCGATCGATGCCGAGACGGAGGAGCTCGCCTGGCTCGAGACGCTCGACACCGGCAAGACGCTGGTCGAGTCCCGCGCCGACATGGACCAGATCGCGCAGGTGTTCCGCTACTACGCCGCCGAGGCCCGCACCGCCCGCGGCGACGTCAACCCGGTCCCGACCGACGCGCTCAGCCTCACGGTGCACGAACCGGTCGGCGTGGTCGCGATGATCACGCCGTGGAACTACCCGCTGCTGCAGGCGTCGTGGAAGATCGCGCCCGCCCTCGCCGCCGGCTGCACCTTCGTGATCAAGCCGAGCGAGCTGACGCCGCTCACCACCCTGCGCATCGGCGAGATGCTGCAGGAGGCCGGCCTCCCGGATGGTGTCGCGAACGTCGTCCTGGGCGGCGGCGCCGCGGTGGGCGCTCCCCTGACCGAGGATCCGCGCGTCGACCTGATCTCGTTCACCGGCGGCATCGTCACCGGGCGCCGCATCGCCCGCGCCGCCGCCGAGAACGTGGCGCGCGTGGCGCTCGAGCTCGGGGGGAAGAACCCGAACCTGGTGCTGGCCGACGCCGACCTGGACCTCGCCAGCGACCAGGCCTTGAACGCGGTGTACTACCACGCCGGCCAGGTCTGCTCCGCCGGCTCTCGCCTGCTCGTCGACCGGAGCGTCGCCGACGCCCTGACCGAGCGGATCGTGGACCGGGTCGGTCGAATCCGGATCGGGTTCGGCTGGGAGGAGGCGACCGAGCTCGGTCCGGTGATCTCGCCCGAGCACCTCGAGAAGGTTCAGGGCTACGTGGCGTTGGCGCAGGAGGAGGGCGCGACCCTGGTCGCCGGCGGCGGACGCCCGTCCGATCCCCGCTTCGCGCAGGGGACCTTCCTCGAACCGACGGTGCTGACCGGGCTGCCGCACGACGGCCGCGTCGCGCGCGAGGAGATCTTCGGTCCGGTGCTCACGATCGAGACGTTCGACGGCGACGCCGAGGGGATCCGTCTCGCCTCGGCCACCCGCACCGGCCTGGCCGCCGGGATCTTCTCACGCGACGCCGCCCGCGCCATGCGGGCCGCCCGTCGTCTCCGCTTCGGCACCGTCTGGCTGAACGACTTCCACCCGTACTTCCCCGAGGCGCCGTGGGGCGGGTTTGGCGAGAGCGGGATCGGCCGAGAGCTGGGCCGCACCGGACTGGCCGAGTACCAGGAGGAGAAGCACCTCTACTGGAACCTGGACCCGGAACCGGTCGGCTGGTTCGGGAAGCGCGACGACGACGCCTGAACCCGAAGCGGGGACGGCCCCGGACCGGCTACGGCCCGGGGTCGCCCCTCCAGGGTCCGCGTCGTTCAGTCCTCGACGCTGACGGTCACGCGCGACACCCGGACGATCCCCTCCCGGAGCGGCGTGAGCCGGAGGCTGGGCGGGGGTTCGTCGAGGATCCCCTGCATCATCTCGGCCGCCACCTGCGGCTCGAGCTCGAACGTCCGCTGCACCCGGTCGAACGGCACGATCACCGGGGTGCTCGGGTCGAGCAGCCAGCGCACGATGCGGCTGCGCAGATCGCCGAAGCGGCTGACCTGCTCCTGGCGATCGCGCTCGACCTCGTGCACCGGCCGCGGCGGGCCCAGCACCATGCGGGGGCGACGGTCGTTCGGATCGGCGAGGTCGTCCTCGGTCACCACCGGCTCTTCGCGACGGACGGGCCGGACCCCGTAGGCGCGTCCCCGCGTCCGGCGCACCTTCGGCGCGGTCGGGGTCGGGGCAGGACCTGCCGCAGGCGCGGTCGGCGTGCGGAGCTCGGCCCCGGCCGCAGCCGCCCGGGCATCGGCTGCGGTCCGATCGGCGTCGACGGTCGCCGCGACCTCCGCGGGCCCGCCGACGCGACGGCGCGTCGGTTCGGACGTTCCCGATCCGGTCGATCCCGGCTCGGGCGGGACGGGATCGGGCGGGAGCGCCTCGGTCCCGAGCGACTCCGAGGCGGCGGGCTGCACCTCGGCGGGCACCGAGGGCGCGGGACGTGCGAGATCGCCGCGGCCGAGCCTCCGCACCGTCACGCTGCCGATCCGTTCGACCACGCGCACCTCGTCCGGGCCGCTCGCCTCGCGGTCCGTCGCCACGCGCTCGGTGGCCTCACGCTCGGTGGTCGCGCGCTCGGTCGCGCCGTGCTCGCTCGCGTCGTGCTCGGTCGCGTCGGTCGGCACCGCTGCGCGGCCGCTCGGACGGGCCACGCCGGCGCCGTCCCCGGCGGTCGACGGTGGTGCGTGCGCGCCACGGTCGCCGTAGGCGACGCGTTTCGTGCGGGCAGGCTCCTGTTCGGCGAGGAAGGCGCTCCAGCTCGACCGGTACGCCGTTCCTCCCTCGCGTTCCCGCTCGCTCTTGCGGGCGCGCTTGACCGGCGCCAGCCGGACCGCGCCCTCGGCGAGGCGGAACTCGACGGCGTCGTTCACCTCGAGCTCGTGCGCTTCGAAGAACGGGCGCAGCCCGGCCAGGTGCCGGGGCGGCGTGCAACGGAGGTCGAACGCGACCTCCCGTTCCACGTCGGCGCCCACGATGTCGCCCTCAGGAATCCGGTCCCTGAGGGCGAGGGGAAGTTGGACGATTCCGGAGGTGAGACAGCGACGCGTCAGGTCGACGCGGTACGTTCCATCTCCGTGGTGTCCGGCGTCCGACCGGACTTCGCGTTCGCCCATGAACGACCTCCCAGCCCATGCGGGGTTTCGGTCATGCTAGCACGACCGCCGCGCGACTCCGCCGCCTCCCGATCTCATTCGGCGCGCTTCGAGTACCTCTCGTAGGCGGTGACGAACCGTTCTTCGGCGGCGCCCCCGCCGGCGTAGATCCGTTCGCGCAACCAGGCGCGCTCGACGTCCGCCTCCTGCTCCGGCACGGAGCGGACCCACACCTTGCGGCGCGGGCGCCAGCGGTAGCCGCGCGCCTTGAGGAGGTCCTTCGTCTCGAACGGAGCCCCGACCGCCGCGAATCGGACCGTCCTCCGGCGCGCCGCGTCCAGGAGCGCGTTCATCGCGATCGTTCCGCTCCGAGGGAGCGGTTGGGCGAGGACGTGGACGCCGGCGACGCAGTCGACCTCGGCGCGGTGTCCCTCGTAGAAGACGCCGAACCGGTAGGCGAGCCACTCGAGCTTGCGGCTCTCCATCCCCTCGTCGCCCCAGCCGACGTCGTGCGCGCTGCACGCCCACGGCAGATCGGCGAAGAGCGGCAGGCGGGCCTCGAGGAACGCCCGGTCGAACGCGGCGTTGTGCGCCACGACCAGGTGGGCGCGCTCGACCAGGGCGGCGACCGCCCGGTCGTCGATGGCGCGCCCGTGGACGTCCTCGTCGCGGATGCCGGTGAGCGCCACGACCTCGGGCGGGATCGGCCTGCCGGGATCCTCGAGCTGATCGAACCGGTCCATCGTGCCGGTGATCCGTCCTTGGGCGTCGTAGCCGAAGAGGACCATGGCGAGCTCGATGACGCGGTCGTGCTCCGGGTCGACGCCGGTCGTCTCGACGTCGACGTAGAGGCCGGTCCGGACCGGCTCCCCCGCCCCGTCGCTGGCCGGTCGCTCCGGGAGCCGGCGCAGGACCCGGTAGTCGGGGTGCGCGGCGAGGGCCTCGGCGTACCGCTCGGCGTCGGTCTGGTCCATGGGGCCTCCTTTCGACCGGGGCGAGCATACCCGGGCCGCGGGGCCGGGCCCGCCCGCCGCTCGGCTCCTGTCTCGGACCGTCCCGGCCCCCGCCCTGCACGGTCTCTACGCCGACGCGCCGTGCGGGTAGCCTTCCCCCATGGACCTCGCGAACGACCCGCCGCTCGCCGCGCCTCCGTCCGGCATCCGGCCCCCCGGTACGCGCGCCTCCTTCGCCCTGCACGAACGTCCGGAAGGGCGCGTCTGGTTGATCCGGCCCCGGCCGGACGGGGCCGCCTTCGCCGAGTGGGAGCACCGCGCCGCGGAGGCGATGCTCGCGCACGGACTGCGCGACTGGGCGTTCGGATTCGGGCACGGAAAGCGCACCCTCGGAACCACGCGGGTGCGGGCGGGCGCTCGGCACGGCACCGTGCGCCTGAGCCGTCACCTGATCTTGGCCGCGAGCGGCCCCGCGACCGCTCCGCGGCCTCTCCGAACGGACGGCTCCGAACCGTCCGCATCGCCCGCGATGGTCGAGGACACGCTCCGGCACGAGATCGCGCATGCGGTGGCGTACCTGCGGCACGGCCGCGAGGCGATGAACCACGGGCCGCTGTGGCGCGCCGTGGCGCGCGAGGTCGGGGCGCACCCGAGCGCCACCTGCCGTGCCGCGCCGTTGGCCCCGGCGCCTTGGACGATGATCTGCCTCCGCTGCGGCCGCACCGTCCCGCTCTACCGACGCCCGAAGCATCCATCGTCGGCCTACCGGCACAAGCGGTGCGGAGGGGCGATGCGGCTTCAGCCGGGCCCGGCGCGCTTCGCCTCGAGCCGCGCTCGACGGTAGTCCAGGTCGTCGAGGCGGGCGCCTCCGGTCCGTTCCGCCTGCGCCACGGCGCGGAGCGCGCCGACGACGTCGCGACGTCGATGCTCGTGGTGCTTGGCGAGCTCGATCCAGGCGCGCGGGTCGTCCTCCGCCGCGAGCCGGTGCCAACGGGCGACCGCCTCCTCCACGCGCCCGGTCCGGCGCAACAGCCGCGCCGCGTCCCATGCGGCTTCCGGTCGCTCGGCTTCGGCGGCCAGGTAGCAACGCAACGCCGCGTCGGTGCGACCGGACGCCTCGAGGGCGCGTCCCAGTCCGTGCCGCTCCGACGCGCCGCCGACCGGCTCGCCGCCGCCGTGCTCCGCCCACGCCCGGGCGGCGTGGACACGGCGCCGCAACGCGGCCAGCGCGACCACGTCGTCGCGCGCGTGGGAGATGACGCCTTCGAGCGGCGCGACCTCCAAGTTGCTCAGGAACGATCGGTAGCGGGACGGGACCTCGGCCCCGGGAACGTCCGCGCGGGAACGCCGGACGCCGAGGATCGACCGCTCGACTTCGGAGAGCGTGCACGACGGGAGCGACGTGCGCCAGAGCCGACGCGCCCACGGCAGCAGGTCCAGGTGCTCCCGGCCGGCGAACGGGTCGGGCAACCGGTGCAGCCGCGCCCGCGTCCGCAGCAGCGGCAGGTCGAACGAGGCGCCGTTGTAGGTGACGACCGTACCGGCGTCGCGGACCCAACCGGCCACCGCCGTCAGCAGGGCGCGCTCGTGCTGCGGTCCGGGCGCGAAGGCGAGACGCACCTCGAGACCGTCCGTCGCGTGCACCGCGAAGGCGACCAGGAAGGCGAAGGTCCCGGTCCCGCCGGCGAGGCCGGTGGTCTCGGCGTCCAGGTAGGCGACCGGCCCGGCCGCCGGATCGTCGGCGGGAGGATCGACCGGGTGCGTCCCGTACGGAACGCCTGCGGGCACCCGGTGGACGAGCCGTAGGTGCGTTCCGTCCGGTCCGTGGACCGCTTCGCCCCGCAACCGGTACGCGATCGCTTCGAGCGCTTCGGGCGACGGAGGCGGTACGGGCCGCGCTCCGACCGGCGGCGCGCCGACGGCGTGCGTTCCTCGCTCCCGCTGCGAACCGTCCTGCGCCGCCCCGTCGCGCACGGAGCCGTCGGGTTCCGTGCCGTGGCGTTCCGTGCCGTCGCGCGTCGCGTCGTCGCCGCGGAGCGCGCGGAGCCGGGCGGCCAGGTCGCTCACGGGGC
>SLSQ01000335.1 GCA_007130355.1 Trueperaceae bacterium | reverse complement strand
GGTTCGGCCGGGGCGCGCCGACCACGGCTCACGCCCGCGCCTCCGGGCGACCCTCGCCCGCCTGCAGGGCGTACAGGTCGGCGTAGGTACCGCCGTGCGCCAGCAGCTCGGCGTGCCGGCCCGACTCGGTGGTCCGGCCCTCCTCGAGCACGAAGATGCGGTCGGCGTCCTGGATCGTCGAGAGCCGGTGCGCGATCACCAGCGTGGTGAGGCGGCCGCGACCGAGCACCCCCTCGAGCGCGTCCTGGATCAACGCCTCCGACTCGCTGTCGAGGCTGCTGGTCGCTTCGTCCAACAGCAGGATCTCGGCGCCCTTCAGCAGGGCCCGCGCGATCGCGATCCGTTGCTTCTGACCGCCGGAGAGCTTGACGCCGCGCTCGCCGATCTCGGTGTCGAAGCCGTCGGGCAGGCGCCGCACGAACCCTTCGGCGTTGGCGAGCCGCAGCGCCTCGCGCACCTCGGCCTCGGTCGCGTCGGGGCGGCCGTAGCGGACGTTCTCGGCGACCGAGCCGCTGAACAGCGTCGGCTCCTGCGGCACGACCGCCACCGCGCGACGGAGCGTCTCGAGCGACACCTCGCCGAGCGGTGCGCCGCCGACCCGGATCGTACCGGCGTCCGGCTCGTAGAGACGAGCGATCAACTTCGTGACGGTGCTCTTGCCGGCGCCGGAGGGTCCGACCAGCGCGGCGGTGGTGCCCTGCGGCACGCTCAGGTCGAGGCCGTCGAGCGCCGGTTCGTTCGCGCCCGGGTAGGCGAAGCGCACGCCCACGATCTCGAGGTCGCCGGGGGCGAACGGGCGTCCGTCCTCGTACGGCTCCGGCGTCTCGGTCATCAACGCGTCGATCCGCTCGAGGGCGGCGACGCCCGCTTGGAGCTGGTTGTTGAAGTTCAGGACGAACCGCACCGGGTTGATCAGGTTGTTCAGGTAGAGCACGAACGCGGTCAGCACCCCGATCGTGAGCCCGCCCGCCTCGCCGCCGGCCTGCACCAGCAGCCATCCGCCGCCGAGGACCAGCGCGGCGACCCCGAGCTCGCTGGTGAGCCCGATCGCCGCCTGCATCTTGCCGACCTCGACCCGTCGCGCGAGGTTCAGGTCGCGGTAGTCGTCCGACTGGGTCCGGAAGCGGTCCCACTCGGTGCCCTCGGCGGTGAACGACTTGACCACGGCGACGTTCTGGATCGCCTCGCCGGCGACGGCGGTCATGTCGCCGACCCGGCCCCGGATCCGGCGGGCCAGCCTCCGCAACGGCTCCTGGTAGCGGACGGTGAACCAGCCCATCAGCGCCACGATCGCGATCGCCACCAGCGCCAGGCGCCACTCCATCGCGAACAGGATGATCAGCACCACCACGATCGACACGGCGTGCCCGACGATCCGGGTGGCGCCGGCCTGCAGCATCGCCTCGAGGGCGTTGACGTCGTTCACGACCCGCGACACCAGGCTGCCCGAGCGCTCCCGCACGAAGCGGTCGAGCGGCAGCGACAACAGCCGCCCGTACGCCTGGCGACGGGTCTCGTTCACCACGTCCTGCGTGAAGGCGAAGCTCGCGAGCATCGAGACGTACTTCAGCCCTTCCGACACCAGGTGGAAGGCCACGATCGCGAGCCCCGTCCACAGGAACAGGCGGGCCTCGCCGGCGGGGATGACGACGTCGAAGACGTAGCGGACGAACTGCGGCGCGAACTGCGCGACGCCGGAGGCGACGGCGATGGCGAACGCCACCCACGCGAGCCGCCGCCCGTACGGCGCGACCAGGCGGACGAGCGCCTTCCAGGCGTTCTCGCTTCCGTCGCGGCGTGATGGATCGGCTGCAAGGTGCACGTCCCGCAGGCTACCCCGCAGGGGCGGTGCGGCCCCGTAGCGCCGTGCCCGATCCTTCGAGCCGGTACCGACCTGTCGCCGCCGGCACCAGCGCCGTCGCCCCCTCGGCCAGGTCGAGCGACGCGCGTCCGAAATCGGCGGTCAGCACGATGCGCCCCTCGATCACGGTGATCAGGTGCAGGTCCGCCTCCCCCGTCACGGCCGCTCCGGTCGTGCACGGCACCGGTCCGTCCGCCGTCCGGAGGCGGCGTTCCTCCATCCGATAGAACGGACAGTCCACGCGCACCGTCCAACCGCCCGCGCTCGGCCGGGCGGGCACGATTCCGTCGCCGGCGCCCGATCGGTCGGCGACGGCCAGCGCCGCGTCGAGGTGCAACGGACGCGGCGCCCCGTCGGCGCCGACCCGGCCGTGGTCCCAGAGCCGGTAGGTGAGGTCCGAGGCCTGCTGCAGCTCGTAGAGCAACAGTCCGGCGCCGACCGCATGGATCGTTCCGGCCGGATTGTGGACCACCTGACCGGTCGCGACCGGCACGGTCCGGAGCAGCGCCCCGATCGTGCCGTCCTCGGCGGCGCGCCGCAGGCGTTCCGCCGAGACCGCCTCGCGTACGCCCCACACCACGCGGGCGCCGGGGGCGGCGTGCACGATCCGCCAGCTCTCGGTCTTGCCGAGGTGCCCGCTCCCGGGGTGGCGCTCGGCCGCGGCCGCGTCGTCCGGGTGCACCTGGACCGAGAGGTCGTCGGCGGCGTCGAGGAACTTCGCGAGCAGCGGCATCGTCGGCCCGTAGCGGGCGAGCGACGCGCTTCCGATCACGTCGGCGCCGTGGCGTCGGATCCATTCGGCGACGGTCCGTCCGGCCCACGGTCCGGTCGCGATCTCGGAACCGCCGTGCGCGAGCCACGCCTCGGCCACCGGCTCGTCGCCCGGCGGCGGCGCTTCGCCCAACCAAGCGGGCAGGGCGTCGCCGCCCCAGAGGCGTCGCACGAAGCTCGGGCGCAGAAGCACCGGGCCGGGTCGGCCTGCATCGGCGTCGGGACGGCTCGGGCCGCGGTCGCTCATGCCGCACGATACCGGCACCGGCCCGCGGCGGGTCACGGACGGTTCTCACCCCGTCCGGGTACCCTGATCCGCATGATCGACGCCCTGACCGCCTTGATCGCCGACCAGGGGTGGCTGGCGCCGATGTGGTACGTCGCGGGCTTCCTGATGACGGCGCTGCTGCCGGTGGTGCCGACGCCGCTGGTGGCGGCGGTCGGCGGAACCGCGTTCGGGGCGGGACCGGCGATCTTCTACGGGCTGATCGGCATGGGGCTGGGCGCGGCCCTGTCGCTCACGATCGCGCGGCGGCTCGGGCGGCCGGTGCTGCGGCGGATCGTGCCCGAGGCGACCTGGGCGCAGTGGGAGGCGTTCCTGGGCGTCCGATCGTACTTCCTCTGGTTCGTGATCTTCATCCTGCTGAACATGGACATCGTGGTGATGGCCTCGGGCCTCTCGTCGCTCTCGGCGCGCGCCCTGTGGGCGACGGCGATGGCGGCCCGGATCCCGTGGCTGATCGGGGCGGCCTGGTTCGGCGACCTGCTGCTGGTCAACGACGCGGCCCTGGTCGCCGTCCTGATCGTGATGGTGCCGGTGCTGTGGCTGGTGAACAAGGGTCGGCCGGCGCTGCAACGGTGGCTGACCCGCCTGGCCGAGGCGTCCCAGGACGCCGAGCTGCGCCGCGAAGAGGCGCGGCAGGAGGGCGTCGCGTATGCCGACGGTCCGTCCGCACCCGGTCCGGACGGCGCTCCGCCGGCGCCCGCCGAGGTGCCGACCGCGGCGGCCGTCCGCCGCGCCGAGACGGAGGTCGCGGCGCCGCGGCTCCCGTCCGCCGACGCTCCCTCCGTGATCGAGACCAAGCGGAAGATCGCCGCGGCCCGTGCGCGCAAGCGTCGCCGCTGACCGCGGTGGGGCGCCCGACCGCCGTCAGCGTCGGCGAGGTCAGTCCTCCGCGCGCCGCAGGCGGCCGCGCTCCAGCCGGTAGCGCACGTCGACCTGCCGCACCAGGCCCTCGTCGTGCGTGACCATCGCCACCGACCGCCCTGCGTCCTTGGCGAGCCGGACCAGCAACTCGAACATCGAGCGGGCGGTGACGCGATCGAGGCTGCCGGTCGGTTCGTCGGCCAGGATCAACGGCGGGTCGTTGAAGAGGGCCCGCGCCAACGCCACCCGTTGGCGCTCGCCGCCGGAGAGGGTCGCTGGGCGGGCGTGCGCTCGGTGCGCGAGGCCGACGCGGTCCAAGAGCGCGAGGGCGCGCGCCGGGTCGGGCCGTCCCACGATCCGGCCGGGGATCGCCACGTTCGCGGCGGCGTCCAGGTCGGAGAGCAGGTGCGGATCCTGGAACACGAGCCCGATCCCGCGGGCCCGTTCGCGCGCGAGGGCGTGCGGCGGCCGGTCGTGCACGGTGCGGTCGCCCCAGCGGATCTCGCCGCCGCTCGGTCGGTCGAGGCCGGCCAGGAGGTGGAGGAGCGTGGTCTTGCCGCTGCCGGAGGGCCCGAGGATCGCGATCACCTCCCCCGCCCGCACCTCGAGGTCGACGCCTTCGAGGACCGACACCGGGCCGGCCGGCGTGGCGAACGATCGGCGCAGGCCGAAGCAGGAGAGGACGGGGACCGGCACGAGAGCGCACTTTAGCAGGACCGTGCTACGCTTACGTACTCACCATGAACCCGATGCGACCCCACGACTCCGATCGATCCGAACCGGTCCCCCTGCGCGAGTTCATGCGCCGCGTTCCGCTCTTCGAGCGGGCGTCCGACCGCGTGCACCAGATCGTGTCCGAGCTGGTCCAGCCCCGGACCTTCGCGCCGGGCGACGTGCTGTTCCGCGAAGGGGAGCGCGGCGAGGCGGTCCATCTGCTGCGCCGCGGCACGGTCAAGCTGTCGAAGGTCGATCTGGCGGGGCACGAGAAGACGCTCGCGCTGCTCCGGCCGCCGGAGTACTTCGGCGAGATGGCTCCGCTCAAGGACGCCCCCCGGAGCGCGACGGCGGTGGCGGTCGACGCCGTCGAGACGCTGCTGCTGTTCGCCAACGACTTCCACCGCATGATGCGGGACCACCACGAGATCGGTCTCAACGTCGCGGTGACGCTCGCGCGGCGGCTGCGCGGGATGGACGACGAAGCGCAGATCCTCTCCTACCAGGATGCGCAGGGACGCGTGGCGTACGTCCTGCTGCGACTGCACCGGGCGGGGGTCGTCGACTTCGACCACGACCTGCCGCTGGTGCGCCTCACGCACCAGGAGCTGGCGAACATGGCGGGCACCAGCCGCGAGACGGTGACGCGGGCGCTCAAGGCGCTCGAGGCGGAGCGCGTGATCGCCACCCGTCCGAAGGAGGTCGTCATCACCGACCTCGAAGGGCTCGAAGAACTCCTGCACGGCGTGCGCTGAGGCTCCCTCCGGGGGCGCCCCGGTGGCGCCTCGCTCAGTGCGGGACGTTCGGGTTCGGGTCGGGCACGGGCGTGACGTGCGACGCCCGCTCGTCGGGGTCGAGGTCGTAGGGCACGATCTCGGCGTGCTCGACCGGTCGGGCGCGCCCGACGACGGCGCCGATCACCACCGCGTGCGTGACGACCACGATCCGTTCGAAGCGACGGTAGCGACGCAGCACGGCGAGCGCGCGGCGACGCACCTGTTCGAGCGACTCCCACGGACCGTCGCCCGGATCGTGCCCGGAGGCGAGGCGTTCTCCGGCGCGCCGGAGCAGCTCCGGATCGAGTTCGCGGGCCGGGTCGGGATGGGCGCGCCACTCGTGCAGGTCGACCTCGACGTAGAACGGTTTGCCGAGCTCGCGGGCGAGCAGGGCGGCCGATTCGAGCGCGCGGGCGTAGCTGGACGAGACCACGGCGTCCGCCTCCGCCAGGCGGAAGTCGCGGGCGATGGTCTGGATCTGGAGACGGCCGACCGGCGTCAGCGGCGCGATGTCGTGCGCACGCGCGCCGAGCCGTGGACTGCCGAGACTGCCGTAGTCGGGTTCGCCGTGCCGGACGAAGTAGAGACGCATGCCTGGGGTGCCCTCTCCCACGAGCGCGGCGGGACGCCTGTCGGCGTTCGCCGTCGGACCGCACGTCCGGTTCAGGGCCGGGCGTGGTCCGTCCGCTCCGTGTTCGGAGCATAGGCCGCGGGGCGCTCGGGCGCCGTTCGGAATTTCGCACCGGGCAGGGTCGACGACCGAAGCCCCGCGTCGGGCGGGGCTTCGCGCGGGCGTGGAGCCAATGGTCGGAATCGAACCGACGACCTGCCGATTACGAATCGGCTGCTCTACCGCTGAGCTACATTGGCGAGCGCATGGACGGTGTGGTGGCCAGGGGCGGGATCGAACCGCCGACACTACGATTTTCAGTCGTATGCTCTACCAACTGAGCTACCTGGCCTCGTGGGAGGGCGCCCGGGTGGGCGCCCTGCACCGCGTCTTCTGGCGGACCCGACGGGATTCGAACCCGCGACCTTCTGCGTGACAGGCAGATATGCTAACCGCTACACTACGGGTCCAGGTTTTGGGCGTGCCTCACGGCAGCGCGAGG
>SLSQ01000268.1 GCA_007130355.1 Trueperaceae bacterium | reverse complement strand
GGTCCGGGAGCGTCGCCGCTCACGCTTCGGGACGGCCCGCGTCGGGGGCCGGGTCGTCGAGGGTGGCGCCGAACGCCGGGTCCAGGAAGCGGCCCCGCCGGAAGCGGTCGGCGACCGCGCGCCAGGTCGCGCGGTCGTGGATCGGACCGGTGCGGGCCGCCGCTTCGGCGAAGAGCCGGACCGCCGCACGATGCGCGGCGCGTCGGAGCGGCCCGTGGTGGCGCATCGCCACCTGCATGCCGCCGCGCAGCCCCTCGATCCGGAAGCGGGCGGCGGACGGCGTCGAGGCGCCCCCTTCGTGCAGCGCCTCGGCTCCGGTCGCCACGCAGCGCCAGCCGTGGGCGCGCAGCCGCAGGCACCACTCGAGGTCCTCGTTGAAGAAGCGGAGCGAGCCGTCCATTCCGCCGACGGCGAGCGCCGCCGAGCGCCGGGCCACGAAGGCGCAGCCGGCCACCCACGGCACCGGCACCGTCGCGTGCGGACCGGCCCCGACGAGCGGGCGCACGGCCAGCCGGTGGAGCGGTCCCTGGTCCTGGATCCGGCCGTCCGGCGTGCGGAGGAGGGGACCGACCACGGCCACCCGCGGGTCGTGCAGCGGGGCGCAGAGGGAGGGGAGCAGGTCGGGGCCGATCCGGACGTCGTCGTTGAGGATCGCGAGGCGTTCGCCGGGCGTCGTCCGCAGCGCCTCGTTCACGGCGTGGGCGTACGAGCGGTTCGGCACGCCGCGGACCGTGAGGCGCGGGTGCAGACGCCGGGCCTCGTCGTCGGTCACGGCGTCCGGGCCGGAGGGCGGCGCGGTGCGCAGGAGGAGGACCGGCAGCTCGGCGGCGTGCCGCGCGAGGTCGCCGAGGCAGCGACGCAGCGGGCCGGCGGCCCGGTGGTGGATGACGATGACCGCGTCCGGTCGCACGACCGACAGGCTAGCGCACCGACCTCTCATCCGGCGGGGATAGCGTGCCGCGTGGACGAGCGAACGGTACGGATCGGCGTCGCCCTCGGCGGCGGGAGCGCACGGGGGTACGCCCACATCGGGGCCCTCGCCGCGCTCGAGCGGGCCGACCTGGCCCCCGAGGTGGTGGTCGGCACCAGCTTCGGGGCGGTGGTGGGCGCCCTCTACGCCCTGGGCGACGGGATCGACGCGATGCGCGCGCGGGCGGAGCGCATGCGGCGGCGCGACGTGCTGCCGAAGGTGGTCGACTTCGGGCTGCACCGGGGCGCCCTCTTCCGTGGCCGGCGCCTCGAGGCGTACTTCGACCGGCTCGTCGACGGCCGTTCGTTCGAGGACCTCTCGCGGACGCTGGTGGTGACGGCGACCGACGCCGACACCGGCGAGCGGGTGCGGCTCGAGCGGGGCCCGCTCGCCCCGGCGCTGCGGGCGTCGGCGTCGTTGCCCGGCATCTTCGCGCCGGTGGTGCTGGAGGGACGGCGCCTGATCGACGGCGGGATCGGTGCGCCGGTCCCGGTCGAGACCCTCGACGCCTTCGACCTCGACGTGCGGCTCGGGATCGGGGCCGGCGCCGTCGCCGACGACTCCGTCACGATCCGCGCGGTGCGGCGTGCCCTCGCGCACCCGTGGGGCAGCGACGTGCACCGGCGGCTGCGCAAGGGCGGTCCGGGCGCGGTCGGTCGTCTGGCCCGAGCCCTGGCATGGACGGCGGACGGGTACGGCGCGGCCGCGCCGCACGGGCTCCAGGTGCACACCCGACCGCCGATCCACTGGCTTCGGTTCGACCGGGCCGGCGACGCGATCCGGGCCGGCGACACGGCGCTCGAGGGCGCCCTTCCGGCGCTCCGGACCGCGGTGCGTCGGGCCGGGGCCCGTTAGAGGATCGATTTGCCGAACAGGCTGGCGGCCATCTCGACCAGGATGCGGGCGGTGCGGTTCCGTTCGTCGAGGATCGGGTTCGCTTCGACCAGGTCGACGCTGGTGACGCTCCCGGCGGCGGTCTCCATCAGCAGGTGGGCCTCGCGGTAGCGGAGGCCGCCCGGAACCGGGGTGCCGACGCCCGGCGCCAGGTCGGGGTCGAGCACGTCGGCGTCGAACGAGAGGTGCAGCCGGGGCAGGTGCGCGAGGGTCGCGAGCGCTTCGTCCGCGACCTCCGCGATCCCGCGACGGTCGACGTCGCTCATCGTGTACGCGCGGATGCCGGCCTCCCGGATCCAGCGACGCTCCTCCGGATCGACGTCGCGCAGCCCGACGTAGACCACGTCCTCGGGCCGGATCACGGTCGTGCCGACCACCGCGCGCAGCGCCTCCGGTCCGTGCCCCAGGAGGGTGGCGACCGGCATCCCGTGGACGTTTCCGCTCGGGCTGGTCGCGGGGGTGTTCAGGTCGGCGTGCGCGTCGATCCAGAGGAGGCCGGTGCGGCCGCGATCCAACGCCCCGGCGACCGAACCGATCGAGATCGAGTGGTCGCCGCCGAGGATCAGCGGCACGCCGTCGGGCAGGGCGCGGACCCGGTCGCGGGTGCGGCGGCAGGCGTCGGCGATCGAGGCGAGGTAGCGGGCTCCCGGCTCGTCGGCGTCGGTCGCTTCGGCGACCGCCACGTCGACGTTGCCGTGGTCGAACACGCGGTGACCGAGGCGTTCGAGGGCGGGCGCCAGGCGCGCGAGCCGCAGGGCGCTCGGGCCCATGTCGACGCCGCGGCGACCGGCGCCCAGGTCCATCGGCACGCCGAGCAGGTGCACGTCGGTCACGCTCGGCCCTCCCCGTCGCGGTCGCCGCGTTCCCCTTCGAGCGACGGCGCGTGCCAGGCGCGGCCGTGCGCCCCGATCAGCGCGTCGGCCGCCGCGGGGCCGTCGCCGCCGGCGGGGTAGAGGTGCGGGGGGCCGGCGTCGCCGCGGGCGAGGAGCGGCTCCACCAGGCGCCACTGCGCCTCGACCTCGTCGGCGCGCATGAACAGCGTGGCGTCGCCGTGCATGGCGTCCTGGAGCAGGGTCTCGTAGGCGTCCGGGGGCGGCCGGTCGAAGCGGCCGTCGTAGGTGAAGTCGAGACCGACCCGTCCCAGCCGGATCCCGGTGCCGGGGCGCTTCGCGTTGAGGTCGATGCGGATGCCCTCGTCGGGCGCGACGCGCAGCACCAGCCGGTCGGCGGCGAGCGGCTCCTGCAGGTCGAACGGCACGTGGGCCGGGGTGGAGAAGACGAGCACGATCTCGCTCGCCTTGCCGCGGAGCCTCTTGCCGCTGCGCACGAAGAACGGCACGCCCGACCAGCGTCCGTTCCGGATCTCGAAGCGGACGGCGGCGTAGGTCGCCTGGTTCGAATCCGGGTCGACCCCCTCCTCCTCGCGGTAGCCGGCGTGCCCGCCGCCGCGGGCGTACTGACCGAACACCGACGCCTCCGGATCGGGGCAGCTCAGGGCGTTCAGGACCTTCACCTTCTCGTCGCGGACGTCATCGGCGCGCCAGCGGGCGGGCGGCTCCATCGCGACCAGGGCGAGCAGTTGCAGCAGGTGGTTCTGGAAGACGTCGCGGATCACGCCGGCCTCTTCGTAGAACGAACCGCGCCCCTCGACCCCCATCGGCTCGGTCATGGTGATCTGCACGTGGTCGACGGTCCGTCGGCTCCACATCGGTTCGAAGAGGGCGTTCGCGAAGCGCAGCACCGCCAGGTTCTGCGCCGTCTCCTTGGCGAGGTAGTGGTCGATCCGGAGGATCTGGTCCTCGTCGAACGCCTCGCGCAGTCGCCGGTTGAGGGCACGCGCGCTGTCCAGGTCGTGGCCGAACGGCTTCTCGACCACCAGGCGGGTCCAGCCGCCGTCGGGCGCGCGGTTCAGGCCGGTGGCGTGGAGGGCGTCGGCGATCCCGGCGTAGGCGTTCGGCGGGGTGGCGGTGTAGAAGAGGCGGCGCGGCAGCTCGAGCGCGTCGAGCGCCTCGCCGAGCCGGCCGAAGCCGCCGACGTCGTCGTAGCCGCCTCGGACGTAACGGATGCGTGCGGCGAACGGTTCCCAAGCTTCGTCGGACGGTTCGGCCCCGGCCTGCTCGGCGAGCGCGGTCCGCAGGTTCCGGCGCAACGTCGTCTCGTCGATCTCGCTGCGGGCGTAGCCGATCACCTGCGTGCGCGGGTGCAGCGCCCCCTCCCGGTGGAGCGTCCAGAGGGCGGGGATCAGCTTGCGGGCGGCGAGGTCGCCGGTGGCGCCGAAGATGACGAAGGCGCACGGTTCCGGGCGTGGCGCGGACGGGTTCCGGCTCATGACGGCGAAGATACCAGCGGGGGGCGGCCGGTCCGCCCGGTGGTAGACTCCCAGGCCGTGCGCGGGGGCGCGAACCCCCGTGCGGCGGGCGGCCCGGATCCGCCGTGGAGGTCATGATGGTGGAGCGAACGGAGCAGGGCGAAGCGCTTCGGCTGCTGCGGCGCGGCGCGGACCAGATCGTGCCGGACGAGGGCGCGCGCGAGCTGCTCGAGCGTGCCGAGCGCGAGGGTCGGCCGCTGCGGGCGAAGCTCGGGGTCGATCCGTCGAGCTCGGACCTGCACGTGGGGCATGCGGTGGTGCTGCGCAAGCTGCGTCAGTTCCAGGACCTCGGCCACGTCGCGGTGCTGATCATCGGGGACTTCACGGCCACGATCGGCGATCCGAGCGGCCGCAACAAGACGCGGCCGTCCTTGTCGCTCGACGAGACGCGCCGCAACGGTCGGACCTACGTCGAGCAGGCCACCCGGATCCTCGACGACGCGCCCGAGCGGCTGGAGATCCGGCACAACTCGGAGTGGTTGCAGGGGATGGACTTCGGCGACCTGGTCCGGCTCGCCTCGACGTACACGGTCGCGCGGATGCTCGAGCGGGACGACTTCACGCAGCGCTACCGCTCCGGCGTGCCGATCAGCGTGCACGAGTTCCTCTACCCGCTCGCGCAGGCGTACGACTCGGTCGCGATCCGCGCCGACGTCGAGCTGGGCGGCACCGACCAGCTGTTCAACCTGCTGGTGGGGCGGGACGTGCAGCGCGCCTACGGCCAGACGCCGCAGGTGGCGCTCACCACCCCGCTGCTCGAGGGTCTGGACGGCAAGGAGAAGATGTCGAAGAGCCTCGGCAACGTCATCGGCATCGCGGAACCGCCGGAGTCGATGTTCAAGAAGGCGATGACGGTGCCGGACGCGCTGCTGCCGCGCTATGCGGAGCTGTGCACGCTGCTCCCGCTCCCGGAGCTCGAACGGGAGCTCGCCCAGGATCCGGTCGGGGCGCACCGCACCTTCGCGCGCGAGTTGGTCCGGATCTACCACGACGCCTCGGTGGTCGCGGGCGCGGAACGCCGCTACGACGAGGTGGCGCGCGGCCGCACGCCGGAGCGGATGCCGGAGGTGGCGGTACCGGCCGAGGAGTTCCGGGACGGCCGCGTCGGGGTGCTGCGGTTGGCGGTGCTGGCCGGCCACGCCGCCAGCAACGGCGAGGCTCGGCGCTTGATCCAGAACCGCGGCCTGCGCCTGGACGGAGCGCCGATCGACGATCCGAGCACGTACCTGGAACTGGCCGCGCCGGCGGTGCTCCAGCGCGGCAAGGACGGGTTCGTGCGGGTGCGGCGGGCCTGACCCGGTCCCGGCGCGGGACCTTCAGATCGCGAGGATGGTGGCGAGCTCCACGAGCTGCTCGTCGATCGGCTTCTGCTGGCGCACGACGTCGGCGAGCGGCACGAACACGTTGCCGCGCTTGTCGACGCCGACCATCTCGCCGCTGCGGCCGCTCACCAGCCCCTCGACCGCCATCGAACCGAGCCGCGAGGCGAGGACCCGGTCCCGGGTCGAGGGGCTGCCGCCCCGCTGCACGTGGCCCAGGATGACGGTCCGCATCTCGTAGCCGGCCCGCTCCTCGATCTCGCGCTGGAGGGCGACGGCGCCGCCCGGGACCGCCCCTTCGGCGACCACGACCACGCTGCTCGTCTTGCCGCGGCGTTCGGCGGCGGTGAGCAGATCGACGACCGCCTCGACGTCGACCGGACGTTCGGGGATGAGGATCGCTTCGGCGCCGCCGGCGACGCCGACGTTGAGGGCGATGTGGCCGGAGTGGCGACCCATCACCTCGGCGAGGAACATCCGGTTGTGGCTGGCGGCGGTGTCGCGCAGCTTGTCGACCGCGTCGAGCGCGGTGTTGATCGCCGTGTTGAAGCCGATCGAGACGTCGGTACCGTAGATGTCGTTGTCGATCGTGCCGGGGACGCCGATCACCGGGACGCCGTGCTCCTCGTGCAGGGCCGAGGCGCCGCGGTAGGTGCCGTCGCCGCCGATCACGATCAGGCCCTCGACGCCGTGGCGGCGGAGCGTGGCGGCGGCCCGGGCGCGCCCCTCCCCGGTGAGGAACGGTTCGCAGCGGGCGGTGCGGAGGATCGTGCCGCCGCGCTGGATCACGTTGGCGACGCTGCGGGCACCGAGGGGTCGCAGGTCGTCCTCGATCAGCCCCTGGTAGCCGTGGCCGATGCCGCTGACGCGCACGCCCTTGTGGATGGCGGTGCGGACCACGGCGCGGATGGCGGCGTTCATGCCGGGGGCGTCGCCTCCGCTGGTGAGGACGGCGAGGTGCTTCATCGGGGCGCAGCATACCTGCGGTGAGGCCCGGGTCCTCGGAGCGGGCCCGAGCCCACCACGTCCCACACATGCCCGGCAGGAAACTTGACATAGAGAGACTCAAGTCCTACGATGGCGCCATGGACGCCGAACGCTTCACCCGATCCGCTCGCGCCGCGCTCCAAGCGGCCCAGGACGTCGCCCGCACCAGGGGGCAGCAACGCATCGCGCCGCTGCACCTCGCCGCCGCCCTCCTCGCCGACGCCGACGGACCGCCCGCCCGCGTGGTCCGCCGCGCCGGCGGCGATCCGGCGCAGGCGTACGCCTCGCTCGACGCCGCGCTCGCCAAGGCGCCCAAGGTCGCCGGCGACGCCGCCGCCCCGTACCTCGCCGAGGAACTCGCCACCGTCCTCCGCGACGCCGACGCCCTCGCGACCGAATGGGGCGACGCCTACGTCGCCTCCGACGTGCTGCTCGTGGCGCTCCGCCGCAGCGCCCCCCAGGAGCTCGGCGCGCTCCCCGACGCCGACGCCCTGACCGAAGCGGCCCGTGCCGTGCGCGGCGGCCGTACCGTCGATCAGGAGGGGGCCGAGGACGCCTTCGACGCCCTGAACCGGTACGGCATCGACCTCACCGAACGCGCCCGCTCCGGCGAGCTCGATCCCGTCATCGGCCGCGACGAGGAGATCCGCCGCACGATGCAGATCCTGCTGCGCCGCACCAAGAACAACCCGGTCCTGATCGGCGAGCCGGGCGTCGGCAAGACCGCCATCGCCGAAGGGCTCGCGCAGCGCATCGTCGCGGGCGACGTGCCCGAGGGACTGCACGGCAAGAAGATCGTGCAGCTCGACATGGGTTCGCTGTTGGCGGGGGCGAAGTACCGCGGCGAGTTCGAGGAGCGCCTCAAGGCGGTGGTCACCGAGGTCACCGAAGCCTCGGGCGCCGTGGTCCTGTTCATCGACGAGCTGCACACCATCGTCGGCGCCGGCAAGGCGGAGGGCGCGGTCGACGCCGGCAACATGCTCAAGCCCGCCCTCGCCCGCGGCCAGCTGCGGATGATCGGCGCCACCACGCTCGCCGAGTACCGCCAGATCGAGAAGGACGCCGCCCTCGAGCGACGGTTCCAGCCGATCGTGATCCAGGAGCCGTCGGTCGAGGACACCGTCAGCATCCTCCGCGGACTCAAGGAGAAGTACGAGGTGCACCACGGCGTCCGCATCGCCGACCCGGCCCTCGTCGCCGCCGCCACGCTCTCGCATCGTTACGTCACCGACCGGCAGCTGCCCGACGCCGCCATCGACCTGATCGACGAGGCCGCCAGCCGCATTCGCATGCAGCTCGACAGCCAACCGGAGGAGATCGACGCCCTCAAGCGCCGCAAGCTGCAGCTCGACGTCGAACGGGCCGCCCTCGACGCCGAGGCCGACCCGGAGAGCGGCAGCCGTCGCCTCCGGCTCGAGGAGGAGCTTCGTGCCCTCGAGGACCGGATCGAGGAGGCCCAGAGCGCCTGGCAGGACGAGAAGGCCACCCTCGACGCCCTCCGCGAAGCGCAGGAGGAACGCGACCGCGTCCGCACCCGGATCGAGGCCGCCGAGCGGGAGTACGACCTGAACCGGGCGGCCGAGCTCCGCTACGGGCACCTGCCGAAGCTCGAGGAGGCGATCCGCGCCCGCACCGAGGACCTCGACGCCGCCCGGTTCGTGCGGCTCGAGGTCGACGAGAACGAGGTCGCCGAGGTCGTCGCGCGCGCCACCGGCATCCCGGTCGCACGACTGATGGAGACCGAACGCGCGAAGCTCCTCGGGCTCGAGCAGGAGCTGCACCGGCGCGTGGTGGGCCAGGATCGCGCCCTCGGCGCCGTCGCCGACGCCGTTCGGCGCAGCCGCGCGGGCCTGGCCGACGACCGCAAGCCGATCGGCAGCTTCCTGTTCCTCGGGCCCACCGGCGTCGGCAAGACCGAGACGGCCAAGGCGCTGGCCCAGCAGATGTTCGACGACGAGGAGGCGCTGGTGCGCCTCGACATGAGCGAGTACATGGAGAAGCACTCCGTCGCCCGGCTGATCGGGGCGCCCCCCGGCTACGTCGGCTACGACGAAGGCGGTCAGCTGACCGAAGCGGTGCGGCGCCGTCCGTACGCCGTGCTCCTCTTCGACGAGATCGAGAAGGCCCATCCCGACGTCTTCAACGCCCTGCTGCAGCTGCTCGACGACGGCCGGCTCACCGACGCGCACGGTCGCACCGTCGACTTCCGCAACACCGTCGTGATCCTCACCAGCAACATCGGCAGCCCCCGCATCCTCGAGATGGGCCGCCAGGGCCGGAGCCGCGCCGAGGTCGAGGAGGCGGTGCTCGCCGAGCTGCGCCAGGCGTTCCGACCGGAGTTCCTGAACCGCCTCGACGACATCGTGGTCTACGAAGGACTCGACGCCACGCAGGTCGGCGAGATCGCGCGGCTCCGGATCGCGGAGCTGCAGCAGCGGCTCGACGCCAAGCGGATCGAACTCGCGGTGGACGACGACGCGCTCGCGCACCTGGCACGCGCCGGTTTCGACCCGGCGTTCGGCGCCCGACCGCTCGCCCGGACCCTCCGCAAGGAGCTCGAGACCCCGCTCGCCCGCGAGATCCTGGCCGGAACGGTCCACGACGGCGACCGCGTCCACGTCCGGCTCGAAGGCGGACGGATCGCCTTCGAGTCCGAGACGCCCCAGGAGGTCCTCAGCTGACGCCCGGTCCGGCGTCGGGACGCCGGACCTCGAAGCGCTCCTCCCCCTCCATCGCCGCGAACGAAGCGGCCGGGCCGAGCGCCGCCACCGACGGCGCTCCGGCCGCGACGATCGCGTCGGCGAGCTCGACGAACGCCGACGGCCCGGCCGCGAGCGCTTCGTCCCGCAGCCGGTCGCGCATCCCTTCCGTGCCGCGCAGGCGACGCAGGACCGCACGGTAGCCGCGCGCTGCCGGCAGCTCGTACGGCTGCAGCGCGCCGACCGAACCGATGACCAGCGTCTCGATCTCCGTCTCCGGCAGCGCCGCACCCTCCTCGCGCAGGCGCCTCGGCGCGTCCGCCATGACCTCGAGGGTGCGGCGCAGGTTCGGGTCGCGGTAGCTGGTGTGCCGGACGGTGCCGACGAGCGGATCGAGGGAGGTGCCGCCGCCGTACGCCCCGCCCCGGAAGCGCAGCTCCGGCGTCATCACCTCGGTGGCGAGCCAGCGGGCGGCGGCGAGCCAGGCGCCCGGCAGCGGAGCGCCGTCACGGAGCCGGGCCTGCGTCGCCACGTAGTGCACCTGCCCCGGCAGGGTCCAGCCCTCCCGCGGCGCCGGCGTCGGAAGTTCGGTCCAGTCGAAGCGGGCGCCGTGGCCGGCGGGGAGCCGGTCGACGAGCTCCGCGAGCGCCGGTCCGGCCGCCTCGTGCGCCGCGGCGTCGGCGGTGACGCCCGCGACCAGGGCGCCACGCGTGACGAGACGGTCCCGCAGTTCGGTCAGCGCTTCGGCGACCTCCTCCCACGCGTCGTCGACACGCTCGATCCAGGCGGTCGTCTCCGCCAGCGAGGCGAGGCCGGTCATCGCCTCCTCGGCGCGCGCCTCCGGACCGAGATGGGCGGCGAGCCGCCGCACCGCGAAGCGGGTACCCGCGACCTCGAGCATCGCGCGCCGCCGGGCGGCGGTCTCGACCAGGAGCGCCCGGACGCGCGACCGGTCGGTCAGGCGCGCCGAGGTCAGCACCTCGGCGAGCAGATCGGCCAGGGTCCCGGCCCGCGGCGCCAGGGCCCGCCCGCGGACGAAGAAGCGCGCCAGTCCGGAACGGCCGTCGACCCCGCCCGCCAGTTCGGTACGGGTGTCGATCCCGCCGGTCGCACGGTCGATCGCGCGCGTGAGTTCGTCGAGTTCCGAAGTTTCCGTCCCGGACTCGAGCAGCAGGCGCCCGAACACCGGCACGAGCGGAAGCAGCCGCGCCGGCAGCGCCCGCAGGTCGAATCCGAGATCGAGGTAGACGATGCCGCGCGTCGGCTCCTCGATCCGCCACCGCTCCGCGCCGCCGACACGGTCGCTCGCGACCGCGGGCTCCGCGTCCGGGCGGTCCAGGTCGCGGCGCCGCAGCCGCGGCAACGTCGCGATCGCTTCGGGCGGATCGGGCCGCTCCTGCTCCGCGCGCAGCCGCTCCGCCCGCTCGGCGAGCTCCCGCAGGCCCTCCTCCCCGAGGCGGGACGCCTCCGCCTCGAGGCGCAGGCGCTCCGCCGCGTCGCGCCGCCGGCTCGCCTCGGGGTCCGGTCGCACCGCGAGGTCGACCCGGTGCGGGTTCTCGAGCAGCCGGGTGCGGATGAGCGCCGTCGCGGTCTCGGCTCCGACCGCGGCCCTCCGGTCGAGGTCGGCCAGGACCGCGTCGAGATCGAGCTCCGTGAGCGGATCGGCGCCCCGCAGCCACGGCCCGAGCGCGGTCAGCGCCAGCGCCAGGCCCCGCTGACCGCCGTGCACGTCCATCTCGCGCAAGGCGAACTCGATCCGGTTGCGGCCCGCTTCGAGATCGTTGGCGTCGACGCCACGGTCGGCGAGGTCGGCGAGCGTGGTGCGGATCAGATCGTGGACCTGGCCGACCCGGTCGGACGCGACGCCGCGGAGGCCGGCGCGCAGCACCGGCTGGCGCGCCCCGACGTCCAGGCCGCCCACGAACGCCTCGCCCAGTCCCGAGTCGGAGAGGGCGCGCCGCAAAGGCGACGACGGCCGGCCGACGAGCACGTGCTCGAGCAGCTCGAGCTCCCAGCGGTCGACCGGCGCCGCCGGCTCCGGGAACGCCCACGAGGTGGTCGCGAAGGCGCCGTCCCCGTCCGACCCGGGGTAGACGCCCTCGGCACGGCGGGGCGCGGGGAACGGGGGCTGCAGCGGAACCGGGTCGACCGGCGGGAGCGACTCCGCCTCTCCGACGTACGCGGCGATCCGGGCGAGCGCTTCTTCGAGCGGCACCGGACCGTGCAGCACGATCCGCGCGCGGGCCGGATGGTAGCGCTCGGCGTGGAACGCCCGCAGGCGCTCGTGGGTGAGGTCGGGGATCGCCGCCGGGTCGCCGCCGTATTCGAACCGGGCGGGCGTGTCCGGGAAGAGGGCGCGCGCCTCGGCGGTCTCGAGCGCCCAGTCCGGGCTCGCCACCGTTCCCTTCATCTCGTTGTAGACGATCCCGCTCAGGGCGAGGGTCCCCGCCTCGTCGCCCGGGCGCAGGTGCCACGCCTCCTGGTCGAACGTCCGGCGCGTGAGCAGCGGCCGGAAGACGGCGTCGAGGTAGACGTCGAGCAGGTTCGTGAAGTCCCGACGGTTGCGCGTCGCGAACGGGTACATCGTCCGGTCCGGCGCGGTCATCGCGTTCAGGAACCCGGCCACCGACCCCTTTATCATCGAGAAGAACGGGTCCTTCAGCGGGAACCGCTCCGAGCCGGCCAGGACCATGTGCTCGAGGATGTGGGCCACGCCGTCGTCGGCGTCCGGCACGGTCGGCACCCCGAGCGCGAAGCTGAGGTTCGGTTCGTCGTTGGCGAGGACCAGCACCTCGGTCCCCGACCGTTCGTGGACCAGCAGGCGACCCTCGACCCCGAGCAGGGCGAGCGACCGCCGGTCGCGTTCGTGGAACCCGTGCATCTCCATGGCGCGGACGCTATCACGCGCCCCTGCGCGGTACGCTCCCGCCATGCGCCCGACCCAAGAACCCGCCACCGGCGCGGCGTTGCTCGCGATCGTGCCCCACCCGGACGACGAAGCGTTCGGCCTCGGCGGCCTCTGGACCCGGCTCGCCGCCGCCGGCGAGCGCACCGTCCTCGTGACCCTCACCCGTGGTCGCGGCGGACGGTCGCTGGGGCTCTGCCCGCCCGAACGGCTCGGCGACCTGCGCGAGGAGGAGCTGCGCGAAGCGGCGGAGATCCTCGGCATCGCCCGACTGGAGCTGCACGACCACCACGACTACGTCCCCGACGGGGATCGCGGCGTGCCACGCGACCCCGGTCTGCAGGCCGTGCCCGAGGAACGGATCGTGCCCGACCTGGTGCGGATCGTCGACGAGGAGCGACCGGCGGCGGTGGTCACCTTCGCGGCCAACGGCAGCAACGGCCATCCCGACCACGTCGCCACCCACCGGCTGGCGCACCGGGCGTTGACCCGTGCGGACCACCGGCCGTGCGGCATCTACCACTACGCCTCCCCCGATCCGTTCGACGGGCCGGCCCGGGACGGGTTCCTGACGCCGGAACGGATCCGCGACGGGTGGCGGCCGCCCGACCGCCGCATCGAGTTGACGCGCGACGAGCTCGCCGTCAAGCTGCAGGCGCTCGCCTGCCACCGCAGCCAGGCGCTCTCCGTGCTCGGCTTCGCGCGCCGCCTGACCGAGCGCCTCTTCGAGGAGACGTTCCGCGCGGCCACGCCGGAGGGCGAACCGCTCGACCCGGACGGTCCGGTCCGCACCGTCGATCGGCTCTGACCGCCCGCCCGCGGGGCCGGTGCAGCTGGGGACGCCCGTCCCGCGGACCCGTGATAGCGTCGGACCGTGTCCTGGCGTCGTTCCGCGTCCACCCGCGCCGTTCCCGAGCTCGAGCCGGCCCACCGGGCGCTCGCCGAGGGTCGGATCGACGCCGCCGTGGCGCTGCTCCGCGACGCCGCCGCGGCGTCCCGCTCCGAGGCGACGCGGGCCCTCTGCCAGTTGCACCTGGCCTCCGCCGCGTCGCTCCACGGCGAGGCCGGACTCGACCGCGGCCTGCAGGCGCTGCGGGCCGCCGCGGGGGCCGACCCGTCCGCCGTGCGCCTGCCGCTCTATCGGGCGCTGCACTGGGCCTTCCACGCCGAGCAAGGGGCGAGCGCGCACCGGGTACGGCGCGGCGTCGCCGGCATCGACGAAGGTTCCGGAGCGTTGCCCGCCTACCACGCCGCCGTCGCCCTGCACCGCGCCGGCGCCGTCCGCAGCGCCCTTCGCCTGCTGCAGGCCGTGCCCGCGGAGGCCCTGCCGCGGCACCTGGCCTGGCGCCGCTGGTCGTGGATCGGACGCGCGCTGTTGGCGAGCGACGACGCGGGCGGAGCCGCCGACGCCTTCCGTCGCTCCGTCGAGGAGGCGCCCGCCGGCGAGGTCGACGCTGAACGGATCCGCCATGCGCACGCCCTCTTCGAGCACGGCGCCGCGCGTCGCGCCTTGGGCGCCCTCGACGCCGTCCGGGACGTCGAGGCGGTCGACGCGGAGACGCGCCACCTGGCGCGCGACGTGCGCGGCCGCGCCGAGCTCGAGCTCGGCAACCCCGGCCGAGCCCTCGAGATCCTGGACGACGCGGAGCGGGACGCGCCGGACGCCGAACGGCGCTACGAGACCGCCCACGCCGCGGCGCAGGCGCTGATCGCCCTCGGTCGGCACGACGCGGCCGCGGACCGCATCGCCGCCGCGCTGGCCGGCGCGCCGGACGCCGATCGGGCCCACGCGCACCACGAACGGGGCGTCGCGCTGCTCGACGCCGACCGTCCCGAGGACGCGGCCGAAGCGCTCCAGGAGGCGCTGCTTGACCCCGACTACCCGCACCGAGCGGACGCCACCGCCGACCTGGCGGAGGCGCAGTTGCGGACCGGCGACCTGAACGTGGCGGCGGAGACGGCGCGGCGGGCGCTCGACGCCGGCGCGACCGGGCCCGCCTGCCTGGTGCTCGGATCCGTGGCGCTCGAGTACTACGAGATGGACGACGCCGTGACCTGGTTCGAGCAGGCCGCCAGCGCGAGTCCTGCCGGCGACCCGATCTGGTTGGCGGCGCAGCAGTCGTTGGCCGACGTCTTCGCCCAACGCGGCCCGGAGTCGGCGGAACGCCTCCTCACGCACGCCCGCGCGGCGCTCCGCTACACCGAACCGTCGAGCGAGTGGACGGCGTCGCTCGAGACGTACGTCGCCCGGGCCCGCGAGCAGCTGGGCGGCCGGGACCGTACGCTGAACTGACCGATCGGGATCGTGCGCACGACCGCGGTACGCTCGCGTCCGTGGAAGGCCTGCTCCTCGCCCGCACCCTCGAACCGCTCCGCGATCGCCTGCCTGCGGAGCGCGCGCCGTGGCGTTTCGCCGGACCGCACACCGCGGTGTTGCCGCTGGAGGGCGACGGAGCGGTCTGGTTCTTCGACCGGCTCCCGTTCCCGCGGGTCGAGGTCCGGAGCGATCAGCCGTCCGGCTCCGGCGCCCCCCGTACCGCCTTCCAGGCGCAGCTCGCCGCGCGCGCGGCCGGACCGCTCGTGGAGGTGGTGCAGCCGGCGCTCGATCGGGTCGTCCGGTTCCGGTTCGGGCGCTCGAGCGGCTTCGTGAGCACCGGACCGGTCGAGCTGATCGCCGAGCTGGCCGGACGCAACGGGAACCTGATCCTGGTCGACGAGGAGGGCACGATTCTCGGCGCCGCCCGGGAGATCGGGCCGGAGACGAACCGCTACCGCCAGATCCGTCCCGGCCTCGCCTACCGCCCCCCGCCGCCGTACGACAAGGCCGACCCCCGCACCCTGGACGATGCGGCCCTGGCACGGATGCTCGAGGGAAGCCGCCCCGGGCGGGTGAAGAAGATCCTCGACGGGATCGGGCCGGACCTCACGCGGGCCGCCGTGCGGCTGTCGCGCCTGCCCGAGGACGCGGAGCTGACGGGGGAGCGGCTCGACGCCTTCGTGACCGGCCTGAGGCGCGTGATCCGCGATCCGGTCGGCGCGGCGCGCGAAGCGCTCGACCTGCCCGACGTGGCCGACCTGCGCCGACGCGAGCGACGCGACGAGGACCTCCGGACGGTCCGCGCCGACCTGGAGCGGCGCCTCGCGCGCGTCCGCAAGCGGATCCGGGACGGCGAGCGGGCCCTGAGCGCCGCGGAGGAGGCCGACGCCCTGCGCCGCGAGGCCGACCTGCTGCTCGCGCACGCGCACGCGATCCCGCGCGGCGCCGACCGTGCCACCCTCGCGGACTTCGAGGAGGGGGAGACGACGGTCGACCTCGACCCGACACGGACCGCGGCCGAGAACGCCAAGGCCCGCTACGACGCGGCACGAAGGCGCGAGGACCGGGCCGAACGGGCGATCGAACGGGAACCGGAGCTCGAACGGGAGCGGGCCGAGCTCGAGCGGTCCCTCGCGACGCTCGACGAACTGGACGACGCGACGGTCCGAGCCCGGGCCGAGGCGTTGCGGACGCGACCGGAGCGGGCGCGACGGACGGTGCCGGGCGCCTCCTATCCCGGACCGCACGGCTTCGAGGTGCTCGTCGGCCGCAGCGCCCGCGAGAACGATGCGCTCACCTTCCGCGTCGCCCGCAGTCGCGACCTCTGGCTGCACGTCCAGGGCTGGCACGGGGCGCACGTGGTGATCCGCTCCGGCGGCCGGGAGGTGCCGTTCGACACGGTGCTCTTCGCGGCGCGACTCGCCGCCGGCCACTCGAAGGCGGTCGGGGGCGACAACGTCCCGGTCGACGTGACCGAACGGAAGAACGTCTGGAAGGTGAAGGGCGGCCCTCCGGGCGCGGTCCACTACGCGCACCAGAAGACCGTCTACGTCACGCCCAGCCGCGATCCGACCGCCGAGGGCCGCACGCCGGCCTGAATCGGCCCCCGGGCCGGGCCGCCCCTCGGTCGCTCCGTCGTTCAGGCTCGGCCGGCCGAGCCGAAGACGCGCATCCGTTCCTCGACCACCGCGCGCATCTCGTCCCGCGCCGGCCCGAGGATCTTGCGCGGATCGAACTGCTTCGGTTCGTCGCGCAGGACCTCGCGGACGCGGGCGGTGAAGGCGAGGCGCAGGTCGGTGTCGGTGTTGATCTTGGCGATGCCCTCGGCGACCGCGGCGCGCACGTCGTCCTCGTGGATCCCGCTCGCATCCGCGAGGTCGCCGCCCGCCTCGTTCAGGCGTCGGACCAACGAGCTCGGCACGCCGCTCGCGCCGTGCATCACGAGCGGATTCGCGATCCGTGCGGCGATGGCGCGGATCCGCTCGATGTCGACGTACGGCCGGCCCTTGCCCTTGTTCGCGCCGTGCGAGGTGCCGATCGCGACCGCGAGGTAGTCGGCGCCGCTCGCGTGCATGAACCGTTCCGCCTCGTCCGGTTTGGTGAGGATCGCGTCCTCCTCGGCCACCACTACGTGCTCCTCGACGCCGCCGAGGCGTCCGATCTCGGCCTCGACCGAGACGCCGACCGCGTGGGCCGCCTCGACCACCCGGGCGGTCTCGCGGACGTTGACCTCCTCCTCCTCGTGGGACTGGTCGATCATCACCGAGGTGAACCCGAGTCGCAGCGCCCGCACGCACGACACGTACGACGAGCCGTGGTCGAGGTGGATCGCGACCGGAACGGTGGCGTCGCGGGCGAGCTCGACCACCAGCTTCGGAAGGATCGCGCCCCCGTACTTCAGGGCCCCCTCCGAGAGGGCGATCAGGACCGGACTGCGGGTCGACTCGGCCGCCTCGAGGATCGCCTGGGTGATCTCCATGT
The DNA here is from genome assembly GCA_007130355.1 of Trueperaceae bacterium. Taxonomy (GTDB): domain Bacteria; phylum Deinococcota; class Deinococci; order Deinococcales; family Trueperaceae; genus SLSQ01. Next base: position 4,209 of record SLSQ01000268.1, on the reverse strand, counting down.
CGTTCGTGTTGAACGCCCCGACGCCGTACCCTCCGGCGCGCGCCGCGTTCAGGATGTCGCTTCCGGTGGTCAGTGGCATGACGCCACCTTACCGCGCGGTCGCGGCGACCAGTCGGCGCACCGCGTCGGCCACGGCGCGCAGGGCGTCGTCGCTGCGCCATGCCGCCGCGTCCCGCTCGCCGGCGACGTTCGAGACGCCCCTCAGCTCCACGAACGGGACCCCCGCCGCCGCGCAGGCGACGGCGACCGCGAACCCCTCCATCGACTCGATCGCGGCGCCCGATCGCTCGGCCCGCTCGGCCGCGACGTCGAGGTCGCCCGAGACGCCGTCGGAGGTGGCGAACCGAACCGGCGCGATGCCGCACGCGGCGGCGGCGCGCCGTGCCCAGCTCCGGTCGACCGATGCGCAGGCGCCCGGACCCAGCGACGCGAGCTCGGGCGTGTCGCCGTCCGGTTCCGGGGCGGGGTCGTCCGGTAGCCGGGGCAGGGGGAACGGTTCGGCGCCACCGCCGGCCCGGGCGACGATCCGGTCGAGGTCGATCTCGACCGAGGCGCAGGCGCAGGCGCCGACCGGAACGAACGCGCCGGCGTAGGTCCCGGCGATGCCGGCCAGGAGGACGGCGCCGAACGGTCGTCCGCGCGCTTCGGCCCGAGCCAGGAGCCGGGCGGTCGCGGCCGCGGCGACCGATTTCCCGACGCCGATGGTGGCGAGCTCGACCGCCTCGGCGGGCAGGCGGCCGTCCGCGACGTCCCGGTCGAGACGCGCGCGTTCCCCGTCGGTGGCGGTCACGATCAGCAGCGGCTCCGCCGCGTTCACGCGACCGGCTCCAGCCGGACCAGTTCGGCCGCCGCGTCGTCCGGATCGACGGCCCGAACGACGAGGGCTTCGCGACCGGTCGCGACCGCCTCGGAGGCCAGGCGACGGGCGAGCGACGCCCCGCCCGCGTGCAGCGCCACCACGGTGCGGTCGGGCCGCTCGACGACGACCGCCGCGGCGTCGGTGGCGTCGTCGACGATCAGGCGCAGGTCGGGATCATGGGCCGCCCACGACGCGAGCAGTACCGCCAGGGCGTCGGTCCAGTCCGACGCCTCGGCGCCCGCCTCGCGCGCCAGACGCCGCGCCACCTCGGCAGCGCCGTCCCAGGCCCGGTCGCGTGGACCGTGCCCGCGCGTACCGCCACCCAGGGACGGCCCTCCGGAGGAGGCGTCGGCGTCCGGTGCGAGGGCGAGGCCCAGGACGGCGCTGCGGCCGGTCCGCTCGGCGAGGGCCACCGCCGCCTCCGAGGGAACGATCCAGGCGTGCGCGGCGGAGCGCCGGTCGTCGTCGCTGCGGCCCTCCAGCCGCGCCGGATCGGGCAGCCACACCGCTCCGGTCGCCGCGAGCGGCACCGGCCCTTCCTCGAGCAGGACGCCGCCGGCGCACGGCCGGACCTGGGTGGCGAAGGGCGCGAAGGCGTCGCGCACGGCGGTCCAGCGCGCCTCGTCGGCACTCGGCGTGCGCCGAACCGCGCCGGCGCTCACGCGCGCGCGGGCTCTTCGGCGGGCAGATCGAGGAGCGCCCGCACGAAGGCGGCGGCGTCGTACGGCTGCAGGTCCTCCGCCGACTCGCCCACGCCGATGAACTTGATCGGGAGGCGCAGCTCGCGGGCGATCGGCAGCAGAATGCCGCCCTTGCCGGTTCCGTCGAGCTTCGTGACGATCACCCCGGTGAGGCCGACCGCCTCGTGGAACCGCTTCGCCTGCTGAAGTCCGTTCTGGCCGGTGACGGCGTCCATGACTAGCCAGACCTCCTTCGGCTCGTCCGGGTCGGCCTTGCCGATCACCCGCTTCACCTTCTTCAGTTCCTCCATCAGGTTGTGCTGCGTGTGCAGGCGCCCGGCGGTGTCGACGAACAGCAGGTCGTGCCCGCGGGCGCGACGGGCGGCGGCCGCCTCGTAGGCGACGGCGCCGGGGTCGCTGCCGTCCGCACCGACCTGGGTCGGGATCCCCAGGCGTTCGCCCCAGACGCCGAGCTGCGCCGATCCTGCGGCGCGGAAGGTGTCGCCGGCCGCGAACGCCACCGAGCGTCCGTGGCGCTGGTAGTACTGGCCCAGCTTGGCGATGGTGGTGGTCTTGCCGACGCCGTTCACGCCGACCACCATCACGACGTGGCCGGCCGGCTCGACGATCTTGTCGGCGACGTTGCGCAGGTCGAAGCCGACCCGGCGCAGCTTCTGGCGCATCCGGTCGGCCTCGAGTTGATCGAGCAGCGCCTTCTCGAGCGACTCGACGAACGAAGTTCCGCGTTCCCGCTCCTTCTTCGCTTCGGCGACGACCTCGGCGGCGATACGGGCGCCGACGTCGGCGCCGATGAGGGCGAACTCGAGATCGTCCCAGTCCATCTCCCAGACGGAACGGCGCGGCGGGGCGGGGGTGGTGGAGCGCGCGGTCGGCGCCGAGCCGGCCGCACGCACGGGCGCAGCGTCGCTCGGCCGCGCGGCGTCGTCCACGGTCTCGGCCGGCGCGGGCTCCGGGGCGGGGCGGGCCTCTCCGGTGAGCGCTTCGCGGGTGCGACCGAGACCGCGCCGAAGCCGGTCGAACCAGCTCATGCGTCGCTCCGGCCGCTCCGCGCCGCGCGGCGCGCCGCCTCGATCTTCGCGGCGAGATCCGCCCGCGCTTCGGCCTCGGCCCGCGCCGCCTCTTCGGCGGCGAGCCGCTCCGCCTCGCTCGGGTCGTCGTCGGGCAGCGCCGCCGTCATCTCGGCGAGAGCCCGACCGATCCGCTGCAGCACCCGCCTGCGGCCGAGGATCACGACCAGGTCGGTGACCGACGGGGCCTGCGTGGTCCCCATCAGGGCGGCGCGCAGCGGCATCAGAACCTGCGGCTTCTTGATCTCGCGGGAACGGACGTAGTCGTCGAGCAGGTCGTCGACCGCGTCCTCGTCGAACAGGTCGAGCATCGAGAACTCGCGTTCGAGGTCCTCGAGCGCCTGTTGGCCGGCCGCGACCTTCTTGCGGGCTTCTCCGTCGAACGGGTAGGCGTCGTCGAAGAACGGTCGGCTCCGTTCGACCAGATCGTGCAGGGTCTCGACGCGCGGGCGCAGGACGTCGATCACGTCGAGCAGGTAGTCCTCGTCGTCGAGTCCGTCGTAGCCTGCCGCCTCGAGCCAGGGGCGGGCACGGTCGGCGACCTCCTCGAGCGGCAGGATGTCGCGCAGGTAGCGGGCGTTCACGTGCCGCAGCTTGCGGAGGTCGAACACCGGACCGCCGAGGGAGATCCGCTCCGGATCGAAGTGCGCGACCATCTCCTCGAGGTCGAAGAACTCACGGCCGTCCGGCATGCTCCAGCCCATCGTGGCCAGGAAATTGAGGAGCGCTTCGGGCACGATCCCCTGCGCGCGGTAGGAGGCGACGCTGGTGTCGAGCTTGCGCTTGCTGATCTTGGTCTTGTTCTCGTCCGGATTGCGGAGGAGCGGAAGGTGGCAGAACACCGGCACCTCCCAGCCGAAGGCGGTGTAGAGCAGCACGTGGATCGGCGTGCTGGTGACCCACTCCTCGGCCCGCATCACGTGCGTGACCTCCATCAGGTGGTCGTCGACCACGTTCGCGAAGTGGTACGTGGGGTAGCCGTCCGCCTTGATCAGGACCGGGTCCTTGATCTCCGAGTTCGGGACCCGGACCTCGCCCCGCAACAGATCGTGGAAGCCGGTGTCGCCGTCCTCCGGCGTGACCAGCCGGATCACGTGCGGTTCGCCGGCGTCGGCGCGGCGGCGCCGTTCCTCCGCGGGCACCGAACGTCCGCGACCGTCGTAGCCGATGCCCACGCCGCGACGGCGCTGGTCGGTACGCATCTCCTCGAGCTCCTCGGCGCTCTCGAAGGCGTGGTAGGCGTGGCCGGCCTCGAGCAGGCGGTCGACGTGCGCGCGGTAGAGGTCGAGGCGCTCGCTCTGCCGGTACGGACCGTTCGGACCCCCGATGCCGGGCCCCTCGTCCGGGTCCAGCCCGAGCCAAGCGAACATCTCGAGGATGCGGGCCTCGCTCGCGGCGTCGTAGCGGTCGCGGTCGGTGTCCTCGAGGCGGAACACGAACCGGCCTCCGTGGCGTTTCGCGAAGGCGTAGTTGAAGAGGCCGACGTACGCGGTGCCGACGTGCGGGTCGCCCGTCGGCGAGGGCGCGATTCGGGTGACGACGTTCATGACGCGATCTCCTTCTCGACCAACGATGATAGCGC
>SLSQ01000020.1 GCA_007130355.1 Trueperaceae bacterium | reverse complement strand
CCGAACGGCCCCGGCCGCTCGCGCTGTTCGCGCCGAGTCTCGGCGGCGGCGGCGCCGAGCGCGTGCTGATCGACCTCGCGGGCGAGATCGCCGCGCGCGGTCGCGCCGTCGACCTCGTGGTGCTCGACGCTCGCGACGCCGCAGCGGGCGACCTCGGCCCCGGCGTCACGGTCGTCGACCTGAGGAGGCGTCGGATGGCGTTCGCGGGCGGCGCGCTGATCCGCTACCTGCGGCGCGCCCGACCGACCGCGCTCCTCTCGACCCTCGAGCACGCCAACGTGCTCGCGGTGCTCGCGGCGCGCCTGGCCGGCGGTACGCGCGTCGTGCTGCGCGAGGCGAACACGCCCTCGGCCGACCTGGCCGGGCAGGGACTCAAGGGCCGCGTCTTGCGCTACGCGATGCGCGTCGGCTACCGCGCGGCGGACGGCGTGATCGCCGTGTCGCAAGGGGTGGCCGACGGACTCGTCTCCGAGCTGGGGCTCCCGCCCGAGCGGATCGAGGTGATCTACAACCCGGTGCTCACGCCGCGGGTGCACGAAGGCGCGCGCGTCGCGCCGGACCACCCCTGGTTCGCGCCGGACGCCGCGCCGGACGCCGCGCCGGACGCCGCGCCGGTGGTGCTCGCCGTCGGTCGCCTGGCGCCGCAGAAGGGGTTCGACGTGCTGCTCCGCGCCTTCGCCCGGGCGCGCGCGCGGCGCCCCTGCCGCCTGGTGATCCTCGGCGAAGGGCCGTTGCGCGCCTCCCTCGCCGAGCTCGCCCGCGAGCTCGGGGTCGCGGAGGAGGTGGACCTGCCCGGGTACGTCGCCAACCCGTTCGCGTTCATGGCCCGCTGCGCCGCGTTCGTGCTCTCGTCCCGCTGGGAGGGCCTGCCGAACGTCCTGATCCAGGCGCTGGCGGTCGGGGCGTCGCCCGTCGCGACCGACTGCCCGAGCGGACCGCGCGAGATCCTGGACGGCGGACGCTGGGGCCGCCTGGTACCGGTCGACGACCCGGAGGCCATGGCGGAGGCGATCGTCGCCACCCTGGAGCGACCGGCGGAGCGTCCGCCGGCGGCGTGGGCGGACCGCTACGCGCTGGCCCAGGTGGCCGGCGCCTACCTGGAACGGCTGGACGGTCCGGCGGCCGAGCCGGCTGGGAGCGCGCGTGCCCGAGCACGCTGAGCCGCGGCCCGGGCCGACCCCCCCGCCCGCCGCGCGGAGCGGACTGCTCCGCTCGCTGATCTACGTCGGTACGGTCGCGGCGGGCCAGGGCATCGCCTTCCTGCTGCTTCCGTTCGTGACGCGGGCGCTCTCGCCCGAGGCGTACGGCGCCTACGCGTTGGCCCTGGCGGTCTCGTCGCTGGTCGGCATGCTGTCGTCGTCGTGGGTGCGCAACGTGACGCTGCGGCTGTACTTCGACGCCGTGGAACGGGGGACCACGCGGGGGCTGTTCCTCGGCACCGCCTCCCTGCAGGCGGCGCTGTTCGTGACCCTGTACGGGACCGTCTGGGCGCTGCTGACGCTGTTCGGCGTCGAGCTGGTCGAGCCCCGGGTGATGCTCTCGGCCGGCGTCACGGTCGTGGCGGGCGACCTGGCGGTGCACGCCCTGATGCTGCTGCGGGCGGAACGCCGGACCGCGGCGTTCGCGACCGGCGAGATCGGGGCGGGCGCGGTGCGGTTCGTGCTGACGCTGGCCGGCCTCGCGGCCGGGATCCGCTCGCCGGAGCTGCTGTTCGACGCGACCACGGTCGGCTACCTCGCGGCCGCCGCGTTCGGGGTGCCGGTCCTGTGGCGGCGCATGAGCGGACCGTTCCGGATCGACGTGCGCGGCACCGCCGAGGTGGTGCGGCACGGACCGCGTTCGTTGCCGTTCTCGGTCGCCGACTGGATGGAACGGTTCGCCGACCGGTTGGTGCTGGAGGGGATCCTCGGCACCTCGGTGGTCGGGATCTACACGGTCGGCTACACCATCGGGGAGCGCACCGTCGGCGTGCTCGTCAGCGCCGTGTTCATGATGGCGTGGCCGGACGTGCTCGACGCCTACCGGACCGGCGGGACGAAGGGGGCGCGACCGGCCGTCCGCCAGGCGCACCACCTGTACGCCTGGTTCTCGACCGGACCGGTCGCGTTCCTGATCGTGCACGGGGGCGACGTGCTGCGTTGGATCGCCGGTCCCGAGTACCACGCGGCGGCGCCGCTGGTCGGCATCGTGGCGGCGTCGATGTGGATCGGCGGGTTCACGACCTACCTGAACCGGCACCTCGAACTGACCAAGCGGTTCGGGACCCTGTCCGGCATCGTGACGATCGGCGCGGTCGTCAACCTGGCGCTGAACCTGTGGTGGATCCCGCTGTTCGGGATGCTCGGAGCGGCCTGGGCGACGATGGCGAACCGGGTCCTGAACCTGGTGCTGTTCTGGCGCATCCGGGACCGGGAGCTGGTCTCGGTACCGGTCGCCGCCTACCTCGGAGCCGCGCTCGCTTCGGTGGCGGCGTGGGGCGCGAGCGCCGCGCTGCCGGTCGAGCCCGCCGTCCGGATGGCGGCGTTCGTGATCGTGTACGCGCCGGTGGCGTTGCTGGCCCTACGCCGATCGGGCGGCCGGTGAGGCGCCTCGCGCCGTGCCGGGTGTCCGTCCAGCCGCGTGCCGACGACGGTGCCGAGCGTGTCGCCGAACGGCACGGCGCCCAGGTCGGGCGCGGCGCCGGCGAACGGGAGGCCGATCGTGGTGCCGGCGTCGATGGCGGGACTGTCCGGCCGCAGCGACAGGAACGCGGCGGAGGACGGGCGCGTGTCGGCGAAGCGGGGATCGGCGATGCCGAGCGACCAGGAGTTTCCGGCCGTCTCGTTGCTCCCGGCATCGAAGAACGGTCCCTGCACGTCGCCGAACGCCAGGTTGTTGCGGAGCCGAGCCCGTCCCGCCACGAAGCCGTAGCCGCCGTTGCCGTACGCGGTGTTGTGCTCGAAGGTGACCTGCGTCCCGAGGTTGTAGGTGAAGCCGTGCCCGACGTTTCCGAACGACAGGTTCGAGCGGAGCACGGTGCGGTTGGCGACGGCGCCGCCGGCCTTGAAACCGTTGCCGTCCCCGCCCTGCAGACCGTTCTCGAAGGCGACGCAGCGGGTGATCACCGTGCCGAACGAGCGCCAGGCGTCCACGCCGTCGTCCGAGTTGCGGAAGGCGACGCAGCGGTCGATCCGGTTGTCCGAGCCGGAGGAGATGCCGATCCCGTCGGCGTCCTCCCCGTACGGTGGGTCGTAGTTGTCGTGCGTCACGAACCGGGTGAAGCGGTTGCGGTCGCCCGCTACGCTCTGGATGCCGCTGAGGCGGTTGTGGTGCACATGGAGGTCGGAGAGGACGTTGTCGTGCGACCGAAGCAGGAGGATCCCTTGGGTGGTCGAGTTCCGCACCACGAAGTGGCGGAACAGGTAGTGGCGCGCGTCCACGAAGCGGACCGCGCTGCGGGACTCGGACCGCGCTCCGTCGAGGACGGCGCACTCGCCGGGGTGGGACTCGAACACGATCGGGGCGTCGGGCCGGCCCCGCCCCTCGAACGTTACCTGCGCGTCGTAGCCGCCGCCCCGGACCCACACCACCTCGCCCGCCTGCGCGACGTCCGCTGCACGCTGCAGCGTCGCGAACGGGCGGGCCCGGTCACGGCCGTCGTGCCGGTCGTCGCCGCCTTCGGCGACGAAGTAGTCGGGTTCGTAGGCCGGCGTCCGCGCGATCGTGCTGCAGGCCCAACCGTTCGCCGTGTCGGACTCCACCGGCGTCCAGGCGATCCCGGCCGTCTCCGTGCCGCTCGGCACGCTGGGCACGCTGGGCGGGATGCCGGGCGCCGCGACGACCGCACAGGCGCTCAGCATCACGAACGCCAGCGCCAGAACGGCGCCCGGGACGACCGCCCGCCGCCGCTTCATCGGGGTCCGGTGGGCAGGGCGCGCACCGGCGGCACGCCGGTCGCGGAAGTGGAGCCGTCGGCGTGAACGCCCAGAACGATCGTGGCGCCGCCCCCGACGCACGGGGCCCGACCTGGTCGCGTCGGCGCCTGCTGACGGCGGGCGCGGCGGTCGCGGTCGGCGCGCTGGCGGGGGCGGGGATCGCCACCTCGCGTCAGGTCGTCGTCGAGCGCCACGTCGTGACGCTGCCGGGCCTGACCCGGCCGCTGCGCGCCGTGTTTCTCGTCGATCTGCACTACGGGCCCCTGGCCGACGCGGAGGACGTGGCCGGCTGGACCGCGCTGGCGCGCGCCTGGAACCCCGACCTGGTCCTCTGGGGCGGCGATCTGGTCGACCGGGCCCTGGCGCACGACCCGGGTCCGCTGTTGACCGAGGTAGCGCGGCTGCGCGCCCCCCTCGGCGCCTACGCCGTGCTCGGAAACCACGATCATCGGGCGTTCCGGCACGACCCGAGCGGCTTCGTGGCGCGGCTCGAGCGGAGCGGCGTGCGCGTCCTCGGGAACGCCTCGGCGCGAGTCCGTGCCGACCTCGTGGTGGCGGGCGTCGACGACCTGCTCGAGGGCCGGCCCGATCTGGACGCCGCGCTGGCGGACCGGGCGCCGGGGACGGCCACGGTCCTGCTCTCGCACAACCCCGACCTCTTGCCCGCCGTGCCGGTCGGGGTCGGACTCACGCTGGCGGGGCATACGCACGGGGGGCAGATCTGCCTGCCGGGCGGGGTGCCGATCGTGACGTCGTCGCGGTACGGCCTGCGCTTCGCCCGCGGTTGGGCCGACGCTCCGGCCCGCGGGTACGTGTCGCGCGGGTTGGGGTTCGGCTGGATCCCGGTGCGGGCGTACTGCCCGCCGGAGCTCACGGTGCTCGACCTGCGCCCGGGTCCGCTCACGCCGTGATGACGTGGCTGGGGCCACCGGTCACCGGGGGCGTCGGCGTGGCGGTGCTCGTGAGGTGGGCGCCGTGGATCCGTTCGGTGAGCAGGCGTCGGATCGCGTCGCCGTCCGAGGTCAGGGCGGCCCGGGTCAGCGCCTCGATCGTCTCGCGCAGCGCGCCCGCGTCGGTGGCGCCGGCGTTCGCGACGAAGATCTTGGCGTGGGTGGTGCGGGCGGCGGCCTCGCCGTCGGTCATCAGCTCCTCGTACATCTTCTCGCCCGGTCGCTTGCCGGTGAACACGATCGGCACGTCGACGTGCGGTTCCAGGCCGGAGAGCCGGATCAGGTCGGTCACGAGGTCGACGATCTTTACCGGTTCCCCCATGTCCAGGATGTAGATGTTGCCGTTGCGGCCCTGCGCCGTCGCCTGCAGGACCAGCCGGGACGCTTCGGGGATGGTCATGAAGTAGCGGACCATGTCGGGGTCCGTGACGGTCACCGGTCCGCCCGCGGCGATCTGCTTGAGGAAGAGCGGCACCGCGCTGCCCCGGCTCCCGAGCACGTTGCCGAAGCGGACGGAGAGGAACGTCTGGTCCTCGTCCACCCGTCGCGAGGCGGTCTCGACGATCATCTCGACGATCCGCTTGGTGGCGCCCATCACCGAGGTGGGGTTCACCGCTTTGTCGGTCGAGACGTTCACGAACTGCTTCACGCCGTACTTCACCGCCAGCTCGATCAGGTTGCGGCTGCCGACGACGTTGTTGAAGATCGCCTCCTCCGGGTTCGCCTCCATGAGCGGCACGTGCTTGTGCGCCGCGGTGTGGAAGATCGCCTCCGGCCGATAGCGCTGGAACACGCTCTCGAGGCGCACGCCGTTCTGGACCTGGGCGATGACGCTGGTATAGGCAATGTGTGGCTGGTGCACGTCCAGCTCGCGCTCCAGCTGGTAGATGCTGTTCTCTCCGTGGCCGAACAGGATCAGCTCGGCCGGTTCGAAGGCGCAGATCTGACGGACAAGTTCCGATCCGATCGAACCTCCGGCGCCGGTCACCATCACGCGCTTGCCGTGCAGCAGGCCGCGAACGCCGTCGGTGTCGAGCTTCACCGTGGGGCGCCGCAGGAGGTCGTCGATCGTCACGTCGCGGATGCGGGAGATCTGGACCTTCCCGCTGATCAGTTCGTACAGCGCGGGCATGGTGCGGCAGGTCACGTCGGGCGCGGCCCGGCGGACCCGTTCGACCACGTCGCGGATCAGGGTGCCGCCCGCGGTGGGGACGCAGATCAGTACTTCGTGCACGTCGTGCCGGTCGAGGACCGTCTCGAGCCGGGACAGGTCGCCGAGCACCGGGACCGAGGCGACCTTGCCGCCGCGCTTTTCGGGGTCGTCGTCGAGGAACCCGATCGGGCGCATGCCGGTCTCCGGGTGGTGCAGCATCTCGCGCGCCATGATCGCGCCCGCTTCGCCCGCTCCGATCATGAGGACGTTCTTCGTCTCGCCGCCGGTCCGGTCGCGCAGGCCGAAGTTCTCGTCCAGGTACCGCGTGCCCCCGCGCGCGCCCAGCATGAGCGTGACCGACAGCAGTCCGTCGAGGACCGCGACGGTGGGGG
>SLSQ01000301.1 GCA_007130355.1 Trueperaceae bacterium | reverse complement strand
GGATGTGGCACGATCGGCGAGGCGGCACCCCTCGGGTGGCGGGAGCCGCGTCGATCGAGCAGGCGACGCGCTGCGCAGCGCGTCGCTCGATCCGCCGCTCGACCCGCCGCTCGACCCGTCGGCCCGCACCGTCGTCGAAAGGATCCCCCGTGAGCGAACCGATCATCGTCGAACGCGTTCTGATCGCCTCGGAGCACTCGGAGATCGTCGATCGGATCGACGAACTCCGTGCCTGGATGGCCGAGCAGGTTCCTGGCGTGCAGGTCGACGTGGCACGGTCGCTCGCCGAGGCCCTGTCCGTGCCGAGTCCGGACGCGATCTTCGGCAACGCTCAGCCTTGGATCGCGGACCTGGTCCGAGCGCGGCCGAGCATCCGCTGGATCCACCTGATCTCCGCGGGTGCCGACCGGTTGCTCGAGCTGGACCTGCCGTTCGACCGGCTGCGCGTGAGCAAGTCGAGCGGCGTGCACGCCGCCTCCATTCCCGAGTTCGTCATCGGAGCGGCGCTGTACTTCACGAAGGGCTTCGACCGCTTCGCGGCGCAGCAACGTCGGGGCGAGTGGCAGCGCGCCGAGATGGGCGGCCTCGAAGGGGCGACGCTCGGCATCGTCGGTCTCGGCACGATCGGGACGGCGCTCGCGCGCAAGGCGAAGGCGTTCGACATGCGCGTGATCGGCTCGAAGCGGCACCCGTGCGCCGTGGACGGCGTGGACCGGGTGGTGGGTCCCGACGGGACCCGCGAGGTGATGGCCGCAGCGGACGTCGTCGCCGTGATCCTGCCGCTCACGCCGAGCACACGCGGCCTCGTCGACCGGCGTGCGATCGAGGCGACGAAGCCCGGTGCGGTGTTCGTGAACGTCGGGCGCGGGCAGGTGGTCGACGAGGCGGCGCTCACGGAGGCGTTGCGTGCAGGGCGCCTCCGAGGCGCGGTCCTGGACGTGTTCGACGAGGAGCCGCTTCCGGCCTCGTCGCCGCTGTGGGCCATGGAGAACGTCCTGATCACGCCGCACGTGTCGGGATCGACGCCGACGTACATGCGCAAGGCGGTCGAGGTCTTCGGGACGAACGTGCGCGCGCTGGCGGAGGACGGGTCGCTGCGCACGCCGGTCCAGCACGAGCTCGGCTACTAGCGGCCGACGATCGGTCGCACGCTCGACGTTCGGGCGCACCTCGGAGGTCCCTCCGACCCCGCGCGCTTCGCTTCGCTCGGAAAAGCGCCCCAGGAACGCCCGCTATACTCCGAACCGATGGGTTCGCTTCGCGCCCTTCTGGGGCCGGTCTCGAGTTCGCTCGCGGCGCTGGGGCTGTTCCTGGTGCTCCATGCGTCGCCCAACCTGGACCCGCGCCTACCCGCGCCGGGATTCCACTTCTGGGTCGTGTCGGGCACCTCGCTGCTGGCGTTCGTCCTGGCATTGCTCGTGGGCGTCGTCGGGGTGCGTGCCCGCGACGCGAGGATCGTCTTCCTCGGCGCCGGCTTCGCCGGGCTCGGAGGGTTCTTCGCGCTGCACGGGTTGGCGACGCCCGGGTACCTGATCGAAGCGGCGTCGGCCGTCGACGGTGCCGGGCATGCGGGCGGTGCGTACGGCTACGGGGCGGGGCCGAGCGAGGATCCGGCCGGGTCCGGGTCGAGCACCGTCGTCGCGGTCGCGGCGCAGCTGTCGGTGGCGTCGTTGGCGGCCTGGATGTTCGCCGCCGCGTACCTTCGCCCGGCGGACGAGCGGATGCCGTTGGGGGGACTGTTGGCAGGCTGGACCGGCGTCCTGGTCGCCGCCGTCGTGATCGGGCTCGTACGGCCCGAGTGGGCGAGCTTCGTTCCCGTGGACCAGGATCCGCTGCGGTGGGCGACGACGGCCGGCGTGTTCCTCCTGCTGGCGCCCGCCGGGGCGCGGTTCTTGGAGGGGTATCGCCTCTCCCGGTCGGGACTCCATCTGGTGATGCTGTACGTCGTGGGCTGGATCGCGGTCACGCAGCTGATCATGATCCTCGGCGAGGTCTACCAGCTGAGCTGGTGGCTGTACCACGCGGTGTTGCTGGCGGCGGTGGCGGCGGTGCTGGCGACCGTCGCGCGGCAGATGCAGGCCGGCAAGGCGACGTCGGCGTTGGGGGCGCTGCTGAGCGACGATGCCGAGCGGCGCCTTTCGTACGGATTGAGGCCCGAGGTGCGGGCGTTGGTGGTGGCGACCGAGGCCCGGGACCGCTACACCGGCGGGCACATGCTGCGCGTGGCCGACCACGCGGTCCGGATCGGGCGCGTCCTGTCGCTGGGACCGGACTCGCTGCGCGCGCTGGCGCAAGCGGGCGTCGTGCACGACGTCGGTAAGATCGAGGTGCCGGACGCGGTCCTCAACAAGCCGGGGCGACTCGATGACGACGAGTTCGAGCGGGTCCGCCAGCACCCGGTGGCGGGCGTGCGGATCGGCCAGGCGCTCGGCATGCACCGACCGGAGTTGGAGATCATCCGCCACCATCACGAGCGATGGGACGGAGGCGGGTACCCGGACGGGCTGAAGGGCGCGGCGATCCCCCGCCTCGCCCGGGTGCTGGCCGTAGCGGACGTCTTCGATGCGCTCACCTCCGACCGTTCCTACCGGACGGCGTGGTGCGCCGAGCGCGCGATCTCGCACATCGAGCGCGAGGCGGGGACGGCGTTCGATCCGGCGTGTGCGGGTGCGTTGCGGGAGGCGCTGCGCGGGGTCGTGCACGGTGGTGCGGACGCAGGAACGGCCAGGACGTAGACCGCGACAGGGGGCATTCCTGCGGTGGGTGCCGGTGCGGCCGTCGCCGCTTCCGTGAACGCGCCGGACGCGACGCACCCCGGGCCCGGCGCGTCCGTGCGCGCCGCGCACGACGCGGGCGCGAACGCTACGCCGTAGTTCCGTGCGTCGCCCGCACCGCCTGCGCCGCGTCGCGTCGCGGCAGGTCGGGGCCGAAGGCGCCGACGTCGCTGGGCGCTTCGGCCAGCACCACCGGGCGACCGTCGGGAACGCGTACGGTCATCGGCCGCCCCGACTCGAGCGACGTCGACGAGGAGGCCGAGACGTCCAGCACCAGCGGGCGTTCCAGGCCGTCGACGTCCAGCCAGACGCGGGCGAACGAGCCGAGGAAGGTCGACGTCCGGACCGTGCCGTCGAACGTCCGACCCGAGCCGTCGTCCTGAGGATCGCGTCCCGCGGCGGGGACCACCTCCAGCCACTCGGGCCGGATCATCGCCACCGCTTCCGCGCCGCTCGTGCCGACGCCGTGGGGATCGTGGCAGACGAGCGAGCGACCGTGCACCGTGACGACCGTCCTCTCGCCCTCGCGCCGCTCGACCTGCACGGGAAGGAAGTTCGCGTGCCCGACGAAGTCGGCGACGAACGCGTTGCGAGGGGCGTGGTAGAGCGTCCACGGGTCGCTCACCTGCTGAAGCCGTCCGTCCGACAACACGGCGACGCGGTCGGACATGCTGAGCGCTTCGTCCTGGTCGTGGGTCACGTAGACGGTGGTGATCCCGAGCGTCCGTTGGATCTCCTTGAGTTCGGCGCGGACGCGGACGCGCAGCTTCGCGTCGAGGTTGCTGAGCGGTTCGTCCATGAGCAGTACGTCCGGCTCCATCACGATCGAGCGACCGAGGGCGACCCGTTGCTGCTGGCCCCCGCTGAGCTCATGCGGGTGGCGGCCTCCGTACGGCTGCAGCCCGAGCATCCGTAGGACGCGGTCCACACGGTCCTCGCGCTCCGCACGCCCGAGGCGCCGTAGCTTCAGTCCGTACCCGACGTTCTGACGGACGGTCATGTGCGGGAACAGCGCGTAGTCCTGGAACACGATCGACACGTTGCGTCGGTGGGGCGGAATGCCCTTCTGGCTCCGACCGGCCACGAGGATGTCGCCCTCGTCCGGATCGAAGAACCCCGCGAGCATGCGGAGCGTCGTCGTCTTCCCGCAGCCGCTGGGACCGAGCAGGGTCGTGAAGCTTCCCTTCTCGATGTCCAGCGTGAGATCGTCGACGGCCAGCGCCTCGCCGAACCTCTTGGACACGCCGCGAAGCTCGACGTGCGCACCGCCGTCGGTCGCGGTGAAGCCGTCTCGTGGTGCATGCGTACGTGCCATGTGCGGGTCCCGTCTAGACGTCGAAGAGGGCGAAGCGTTTGCCGAACGCGACGCGAGCGAACGCCAGCGCGGCGATGGCGATGAAGATCAGCGAGGTGGACAGGGCCGCGGCCAAGCCCCAGTAGCCCTGTTCGGCGAGGTTCAGGATCGAGGCGGACGCGACCACGGTGCCGTGCGAGATCAGGAAGATCACGGCGCTGAGGGTACCGATCGCCTTCACGAAGCAGTAGACCAGCGCGGCCGAGAAGGAGGTGGCGATCAGCGGCAGGATGACGTCGACGAAGGTGCGGAGGCCCGAGGCGCCCATGTCCGCGGCGCTCTCCTGGATCGACGGTGCCAGCTGCTGGAGGGTCGCGACGCAGATGCGGTACCCGACGGGCAGGAACATGAACACCATGCTCAGCACGATGATCGTGCCCGTTCCGGTCAGGGCGAGCGGCGGGGTGTTGAAGGCCAGGACGTAGGCGATGCCCAGCAGCGTCCCGGGGATCGCGGCGGGGAGGAGGGCGAGCAGATCGAGCTCGCGCGCGAAGGGGATCCGGATCCGGACCACGAGGTACGCCGCCACCGTCGACAGGGCGGCGCAGATCAGCGCCGCGAGGCCGGCGAAACGCAGGCTGTTCCACAGTTCGCCGGAACGCACCAGCGTGCGCGTGAAGTTCTCGAGCGTGAACGAGAAGTCGACGCCCCAGACCGGCGTGAACGCTCCGATCAGGATCACTACGTACTTCGCGAGCATGAACACGGCGATGAAGGCGCAGAAGGCGAACAGGCCCCAGCGGACGAGGGGCGGCGCCGGTTCCGCCTCGAGCCTCGATCCGCGCCCTCCGACGGTGACGTACCGGGCGGTCGACGTGCCCTGCAGCCACCGTTGCAGCATGAAGAACACCAGCGCCGGAACCAGCAGCGCCAGGCCGAGGACCGCCCCCATCCGCAGGTCGGCCCAGCCGGAGACCTGCAGGTACGCCTCCGTCGCCAGGACGCGGAACCGGCCCGCGATCAGCATCGGGTTGCCGAAGTCGCCCAGGACGGCGATCGCGACCAGCAGCGAGGCGGCGGCGATGCCGGGCGTGGCGAGGGGCAGGACGACGGTGCGGAAGCGGGTCCAGCCGCCGGCTCCGAGGCTCTGGGACGCCCGTTCCAGGTTCGGGTTGATCGACCGGAGGACGCCGCTGATCGCGAGGAAGGCGATCGGGAAGAACGATACGGTCTGCGCCAACCAGAGTCCGTGCCAGCCGTAGATGTCCGTGTTGAGGCCCAGAACCTGGTGCGTCACCAGGCCACGGCGCCCGAACAGGAGGATGAACGCCAGGCCGCTGACGAACGGAGGGGTGATCAGCGGGAGCAGCGGCACCAGGCGGAAGAACGCCGCGCCCGGGATCCGCACCTTGGTCACCGCGTAGGCGTACAGGAATCCGATCGTCACGCTCGAGAGCGTCGACAACAGCGCCATGAACAGGGTGTTGCCCATGGTCGTGCGCCAGCGACCGGTCGTCGCTCCACGGACCCAGTCGCTCACGGCGGGTGCGGCCCCTACCACCAGCAGCGGATAGGCGACGAACAGCACGAGCAGCGCGACGACGATCAAGAGCCCGATGCCGAGCCCCTTGTCGCGGCGCCACAGGTCGGCCGCGACCTGCGACTGAACGATCAGGTGCCCGAGGACGGGCACCTGACGAAGGGTCATGGAAGAGCGCGCGCGCATTCGTTACGACGGTGCGCCTGCGGCGTCACCGTCCGGACTCAATCGACGATTTCGGTCCACATCATGAGGGTTTCTTCGCGCTGCTCGCCGGCTAGCGCCGCGTCGTACTCGATCATGTCGATCTGGTCCCGCGCGACCGCTGCGCTCGGGAGATCCACGCCGGGATTGAGGGGCGTGGTGAGCGACTGGTCGGTGAACGCCTGCTGGGCCTCGACGGACATCATGAAGTCCACGAACCGGCGCGCGTTCTCCGGGTTCGGCCCGTCCCGGACGATCGACACCGAGCCGATGTCGCCCCCGGTGCTCGGCGGGACGATCAGGGAGACGGGGAAGCCCTGTTCGATGTTGCGGCTGAGCGAGTGCACGAAGGCGACGCCCAGGGCGTACTCGCCGGCCCCGACCATGCGCGGGGGAGCGGCACCGCTGGACGGGAACTGACCGACGAGCGGAGCCAGCCGCTCGAGGTACGCCCAGCCGTCGTCCCACCCGAGACGCTGCAGCTGGGTCTGCACGAACAGGTACGCCGTCGACGAAGCGACCGGATCGGTGATCACGATCTCGCCCGCGAACTCGGGGTCGGCGAGGTCCTCCCACGTTTCGGGAAGCGGCTTGTCGCCGAACGCCTGCTGGTAGCGGTCGACGTTCACGCCGAT
>SLSQ01000048.1 GCA_007130355.1 Trueperaceae bacterium | reverse complement strand
TCCGGGTGGCGGCCGCCGTCGTGGTGCGCGACGCTCAGCGGCGCATCTGGAACTCGCTGGGGGCCGGCTCGATCGGCTTCGACGGCCCGTCGGCCGACTGGACGCTCAATCCCAGCAACGTCACGTCGGAGTCGTACCGATCGGGACCGTTCGCGGCCGAATTGCCGGTGATCGACGACGAACCGAGTTCGGCGAGGTTACCGGGATCGCCGCTGTGGTAGTTGATCGCTCCGCCGCCGAACCCGGTGTCGGGATCGGCCGCGTTGGCGGTGACGGTCACGCCGTCGAGCGTCATGGTCAGGTCGGGACTGCCGGTGGTGCCGTTCGAAAGGCCGCCGCCGAACTCCTGGGAGACGTTTCCGGTGACCAGGACGTTCGTGAGGGACACCGTTCCCTCCGTGCCGTCGTCCTCCGACGCGGCGTTGGCGACGCCGCCTCCGTAGCTGAACGTTCCGAAGTCGACGGTCGCGTCGCTGGCGGTGTTTCCGTCCACCTCTCCGCCGGTCATCTCGACGGTGCCGCCGGTGACGTAGATGCCGCCGCCGGAGAACATCGCCAGGTTGCCGCGGATCACGGTGTCGACGAGCGTCGTGGTGCCGCCGCCGTTGTACAGCGCACCGCCGGAGCCTCCGGTCCCGAGCGGACCGATGTAGTTGTCGTCCCCTTCGGAGCAGGTGCGGTCGGCGTCGTCGACGCAGAGGAACGGGGCCGAGCGTTCGCCGTCGGTCACCGAGACCACGTTGTTCTCGAGGATCGAGTCCTCGATCAGGAGGGTGCCGAAGTTGCTGACGGCGCCGCCGTAGATCCAGGCGCGGTTGTCCCGGAGCTCGGAGTTCGTGATGGTCAGGTCGCCTTCGTTGCGGATCGCTCCGCCGTTGCCGATGAAGGTGCCGTCGCGAAGGATCAGGGCGTCGAGGTGCACGGTGGCGCCGGGGAGGACGTAGAAGAGGCGCGAGCGGAAGACCTGGGCGCCGGACTCGTCGTCCGGGAAGGTGTCGTCGCTTCGGATCGTGACGGGATCGGACGCCCGGCCGCTGATGGCGAAGTCGCCTTCGAGGAACATGTGCGCGTCGTGGGGGGACACGAAGTCCTTGGCCGCGAGCACCACCTCGTCGACGTCGGAGGCGAACCCGATCACGGTGCCGGGCGCGACCGGTGCGCCGCTGCCGAAGCCGACGATGGCGCGCAGCGAGCCGGGACCGTCGTCGCCACCGTGGGTCACCACGTGGGCGAGGAGGACGGAGGCGTCGTCGGTCGTGTCGCCGGTCGCGAGGATGCGGATCGTCTGGCAGTCGGAGTCGGGGATCGGCAGCGTGACGCTGGTCGTGGTCCCGCTCAAGCCGGTCTCGAGCGTGGTCTCGGGGCCTTCGGGTCCGTCGGAACAGACGACGTCGAGCGTGTCGGCGTTCTCGACCGACCAGTCGAGCTGGACCTGGCTGCCCAGCACCACCTGCGCCGTCAGGCCGGAAACGGAGGTGACGGGCACCGCGGTCACGGTGACGGTGACCGAGGCCGACTGCGAGGGATCGGCCACGCTGGTGGCGGTGATCTCGGCTTCGCCGACGGCGACGCCGGTCAGCTCGCCGGAGTCCTCGCCGACGGTCGCGACCGAGGTGTCGTCGCTGCTCCACGTCACGGCCGGCGAGGCGCCGCCGGTCGTGGTCACGGTCGCGGTCAACGTCCGGCTGGCGCCGACCTGGATCGTGGCGTCCCCACCGTCGATCGCGACGCTCGCGACCGTCGGTTCGGGCACGGTGACGACGACCGAATCGGACACGGAGGGGTTCGCGACGCTGGTGGCGGTGATGACGGCGTCGCCCGCGGCGACGGCGGTCACCTCGCCGCTCGAAGGGTCGACCGTCGCGACCGGTTCGTCGTCGCTGCTCCAGGTGACCGCGGGCGAGGCGCCGCCGCTCACGACCACCGTCGCCGACAGCGACTCGGTCGCGCCGACGAACAACTCGAACGGCGCCTGATCGATCGTCACGCTCTCGACCACCTGCGGCGGCACCGTGACGACCACCGAATCGGACACCGAACCGTCCGCCACGCTCGTGGCGGTGATCACGGCGTCGCCCGTGGCGACGGCGGTCACCACGCCGCTCGAAGCATCGACCGTCGCGACCGTTTCGTCGTCGCTGGTCCACGTCACGTCCTGCGCCAGGCCGCCGGTCACGACCACCGTCGCGGTCAGCGTCTCGGTCGCGCCGACGAACAGCTCGAACGGCGCCTGATCGATCGTCACGCTCAGCACGCTCGCGTCGCTCGTGACGGTCACCGTGGCGCTGCCCGACACGGACGGGTCCGCGTCGCTGGTCGCCGTCACGACCGCCGTTCCGGCGGCGGCCGCCGTGACCGTGCCGCCGGCGTCGACGGTGGCGACGTCCGGATCATTCGACGTCCAGGTGACGTCCTGCGACAAGCCGCCCGTGACGACGACCGTCGCCGTCAGGTCCACCGTGTCGCCGACCAGGAGCGCGGCCTCGGCCGGATCGACGGTCACGCTCAGCACCGTCGGTTCGGCCGTCACGGTCACCGTCGCCGTGGCGGACCGGGACGGGTCGAAGGTGCTCGTGACGATGACGGTGGTCGTGCCCGCGCCGACCGCCGTCACGACGCCGTCCGCGTCGACGGAGGCCACCGTCGCGTCGCTGGACGCCCACAGAACGCTCCGCGACGCGCTGCCGGTGACCTCGACCGTGGCCGAGAGGGTCGCCGAGTCGCCGACCACCATGCCCAGCTCGGCCGGATCGACGGTCACGCTCAGGACCGCGGCGTCCGGATCGGCGATCACGGTCACCGCCGCCGAATCGGAGACGGAGGGATCGTCGGTGCTCGTCGCGGTGACCTCGACCTCGCCGACCGACACGCCGGTGACGGTGCCGTCTTCGTCGACGGTCGCGACGCTCTCGTCGCTCGACGACCAGGTCGCCTCGTTCGTGGTGCCGCCGGTCACCGTCGCCGTCAACGTCTCGGACGCACCGACCGTGACCGTGAGCTCGCTCGGGGCGACCTCGACCCGCACGTCGGGGGTGACGTCGCCCGGAGGACCGCCGCAAGCGGCGAGCAGCAGCGCGAACGCCAGGAACAACAGCGCGACGCGCGGCGCTGCACGAGGGGGCGTGACGGGGAGCCAGCGCGGACGGGACCTACGGTGCGGTGTCATGGTTCGAACGGTAGCGCCGCGTTCGGCGTTCTCCGGAGCAACGGTCACAACCCCCGCTTCGCCCGGTCGACCTTCGGCGAGGCACGTCGTCCACGACGCTCGTCGCCGCGGTCGCGCCGCACCAGGCGAAGAAGCGTCGCGAGGATCACGCCCACGTCGCTGAGCAGGGTGCGGCGGTCCATGTAGGCGAGGTTCAGGGCCAGCTTGTGCGGCATCACCTCGTGCACGTACGTCGCCTCCGGATCGGCGGCGGCGGCCAGCACGGCGTTCTCGTCGCGGTAGCGGATCGAGGCGGGATCGGTGATCCCCGGCCGCACGTGCAGGACCCGACGCTGGCGTGCGTCGTAGAGGGCGACGTAGCGAGGCACCTCCGGGCGCGGTCCGACCAGCGCCATCTCGCCGCGGACGACGTTGATCAGCTGCGGCAGCTCGTCGAGCTTGGCGGCCCGGAGCAGGGCGCCGACCCGCGTCACCCGCGGATCGCGGCCGACGGTCAAGGGCCCGCCGGCCCGCTCGGCGTCCCTCCGCATGGTCCGGAACTTCAGGATGCGGAACGGCACGCCGTGTCGGCCCACGCGTTCCTGCGTGAAGAACACCGGGCCGTCCCGGCCGGCCGCGATGGCCACCGCGACGATCAGGAACAGCGGCGACAGCGCCACCAGCCCGACGGTCGCGGCGACGACGTCGAACGCCCGACCCGCCATCTCAGACAACGTGCTCCTCGACCAGGCTCAGCACCGCGTCGATCACGTCGTCGACGTCGTGATCGCTCAGGCGGGGGTGCAGCGGGATCGAGAGCATGCGGCGGAAGGCGTCGTGCGCCACGGGAATGTCGTGGGGGCTCAAGCCGTACCGGTCCGCGTAGTAGCTCATCATGTGGACCGGGCGGTAGTGCACGCTGGTGCCGACGTTTCGGTCCTTGAGCGCGTCGATGAAGGCGTCGCGGTCGATGCGGAGGCGTTCGCTGCGCAGCCGCAGCACGTACAGGTGCCAGGCGCTGCGCACGTCGTCGCGTTCGGTCGGGGTCTCGAGCGCCTCGACCCCGGCGAACGCTTCGTCGTAGCGGCGCGCCACCTCGCGGCGGCGGGCGTGGAACCGGTCGAGCTTGAGGAGCTGCTGCAGGCCGATGGCCGCCTGCAGATCGGTCATGTTGTACTTGAACCCCGGCGCCACCACGTCGTACGCCCACGAACCGGCCTTGTCGAACCGCTTCCAGGCGTCCTTCGACATGCCGTGCAGCGACAGCGTGCGGGCCCGTTCGACCAGTTCGGGCGGTCCGGTGAGCGCGCCGCCCTCGGCGGTGGTGAGGTTCTTGGTCGCGTAGAAGCTGAACGCCGCGAGGTTCGGTCGGCTCCCGATGCGGGTGCCGCGATGCTCGGTCGGAACGGCGTGCGCCGCGTCCTCGACCAGGTGCAGTCCGTGCCGCTCGGCCAGCGCGTCGAGCGCGTCGAGATCGGCAGGGTGGCCCGCGTAGTGGACCGGCATCAGCGCCTTGGTCCGGGGTCCGATCGCCGCCTCGGTCGCCTCCGGGTCCAGGCACAGGGTGTCGGGCGACACGTCCACCAGGACCGGGGTCGCGCCGGCGTGCTCGACGGCGTTCGCCGTCGCCACGAAGGTCAGGGACGGCACGATCACCTCGTCGCCGGGACCGACGCCGAGCGCCTCGAGGGCGACGTGCAAGCCGGCGGTGCACGAGCTGAGCATGAGCGAGGTCCCGCCCGGCGCGCCGACGTACGCCCCGAAGGCGGCCTCGAAGGCGTGCGTCCTCGGGCCGGTCGTGATCCAGTCCGACCTGAGGGTCGCGACGACCTCGTCGATCTCCTCGGGTCCGATCCAGGGCGGCGAATACGGCAGGAAGGCGGTGCGGCGCGGACGCGGCGGGCGTCGCGCTTCGACGTTCGGTGCGGGTACGGCGGGCACGTCCATGGCGCCTCGATTCCGCGGCCGGCCCACGGACCGGCGGCTTAGGAACTCGACGATACGGGCGCCTGCGGACGGGTCCTCCGCGTTCATCACATACGATGCGAACCATGAAGGCCTCGGGCGCCGCAGCGCCCCGCGCGCGCCCCGGAGCGCTGGTGATCTCGCTCGACTTCGAGCTGGCCTGGGGCGTCCGCGACGTGTTCGATGCGGACGGTCCCTACCGGGCCCACCTGCTGGGCGCGCGCGAGGCGGTCCCGCGGCTGCTCGACGCGTTCGTGGGCGAGGGCGTCGCGGCCACCTGGGCGACGGTCGGGATCCTCTTCGCCGACGGCCGCGACGAGGCGCTCGCTTTCGCTCCGGAGGTCCGTCCCGCCTACCACGACCGGCGCCTCGACCCGTACCCCGCGCTTCGGGGGCGCGACCCGCGCGAACCGGTCGGCGAAGGCGAGGCCGACGACCCGCTCCACTTCGCGGGTTCGCTGGTGCGCCAGATCGCCGAGGCGCCCGGGCAGGAGCTCGCCAGCCACACCTACTCGCACCTGACGGCGATGGAGGCCGGCGTGACGGCGGAGGCGTTCGAGGCCGACCTCGCCGCGGCGCGCGCCATCGCCGGCGCCCGAGGGTGGACGCTGCGGTCGCTGGTGATGCCGCGCCATCAGCAACGACCCGACCTGCTGCCGCTGGTCGCGGGCGCCGGCTTCGTCGCCCACCGGGGCCCGGAACCGCACCGGCTGGCGACGCCGCACGCCGGCGTGCACGACGCGCCGTGGCGCCGGCTGGGCCGCTTGGCGGACGCCGTCCTGCCGCTCACCGGCGCCAACGACGCCCCCTGGCCCCGGCCGGACCGGCACGGCCTGGTCGACGTGCCCGAGAGCCGGTTCCTGCGCCCCCTGCTGCCGCGTCTCGGTCGGTGGCAGGAACGAAGGATCGTGGGCGCGATGACGGCGGCCGCGCGGGCCGGCACGATCTGCCACCTGTGGTGGCACCCGCACAACTTCGGGGGCGATCTCGAGGCGCACCTCGCGTACCTCGGCCGGGTCCTCGCCGCCTACCGCCGGCTGCGCGACGCGTACGGCTTCCGGTCGGTGTCGATGGGTCAGGTCGCCGACGAGGCCGCGCGCGACGCCGGCGCCGAAGCGTCGGCCTCCGGACCGAGCAACCCCGCGTAGAGCGCGTCGTGCAGCGACAGCACGTGCGCCAGGTCGAACGGCCGCATCGCGGCGCGCCCCCGCCGCCCCATCGCTGCAGCCCGCTCCGGATCGCCCGCCAGGCGGTCGATCGCCGCCGCCAGCGCGTCCACGTCGCCGACCTCGACCAGGACTCCGGTCGCGCCGTCCTCGACGAGTTCCGTCACGCCGCGGATGCGGGTGGCGATCACCGG
>SLSQ01000043.1 GCA_007130355.1 Trueperaceae bacterium | reverse complement strand
CGCGAGGTTCACGTCGGATCGTCGAGATCGTCCGTCGTGTCCGGCGCGAGTTCCTGTAGATCATGCGCCAGTTCGGGATCCGCTTGGCGCGTCCGAACGATGCGCAGGAGGTCCTCTTTCGCGATCCACGTGCGTCGTTCCGTCCAAGGGGCGAGCGTCGCTACCGGTCTCCCACGGTCGGTGATGCGCAGCGAAGCCCCGGCCGCCACACGATCGAGCAGGGTGCGGGTGCGGTTCCTGAGGTCCCGTGCCGGTACGTCGTCCTCAGAACGATCGTAGCGCGTTGCGACATCTGTCGCACGTCGCCTTGGCGTCCACGCGTCGCCGCTCCGCCGCATCTCTGATAAGGTCCATCAACTGACACGTTCTGTCAGTTGAAGGAGGGTCGCATGCCGATCGAAACGCACCGCCCGCACGGAACCCGCCACGCCCGCCACGCCCGCCGCGCCTCGTCGCGAGGCCGAATCGCGCGCCCGAGCGCCCTGCTCTCCGTCCTGCTCGCCATGTGCACGACCGCGCTCGTCGCCCTCGCAGGCACGGCCGCGGCGCAGGAGGCCGCCGCCTACGAGGTGTGGGCGTTCGACCAGGGGACCAACCTGCTCTACGTGATCGATCCCGAGCTCCAGGTGACCGAGACGGTCGACCTCGGGCACGCCGTCGACATGCCGCACATGATCGACTTCACCTCCGACTTCGCCTACGCCTTCGTGCCCGGGCCGGCGTCCGGCACGACCGCGGTGATCCGGACCGAGGACCGCGAGGTCGTGGCCGTGCTCGAGACCGGGCCCGGCAGCCACTACGCCGGCGTGGTGCCGGGCGATGAGCGCGTCCTGGTCGACGTCATCGGCGACGGAACGATCGTCGAGATCACGTTGGACCTCGAGAACGAACGGTTCGAGATCGGGCGGACCCTGGTCCTCGCCGACGACCCGCTGATCGCCGACCGCATCGAGGAGTTCCCCTCGACCAGCCCGATCTGCCACGACGAGACCCACGACGGCCGCTTCGCCTACGTGACGCTCGGGCCCTCCCTGGCCGACGCCGGCCTGGTGGTCGTCGACACCGAGACGCTCGAGCTGGTCGCCGTGCACCCCGGCAGCGAGGTCCGCAGCAACTGCGGCACCATCGTCACGCCGGACGGCGGGCACGTGGTCGTGAACGGCGGCTCGGTCGACGAGGGCGTCTGGTACGTGCTCGAGACCGAGGGCCACACGGTGGTGCACCAGGACGACAGCCGCGGCACCGACGCCCACGGCGTGGCGCTCACCCACGCCGGCGATCAGCTGTGGATGGTGAACCGCGCCAGCTCGAACGGCATCGTGATCGATCCCGTCAGCTTCGAGGTGCTGCACGAGATCGAGTGGACCGGCGATTCGCCCGACATCCTGACGATCTCGCCCGACGACCGGTACGCCTTCGTCACCCTGCGGGGCCCCGAACCGCGCAGCGGCCCGCACGCGATCGCCGGCGACACCCCCGGCGTCGCGGTCCTCGACGTCGCCGACCGCACCGTCGTCACGGTCCTCGAGCCGGACGCCGGGAACCCCGCCAGCGACTTCCACGGGATCGGGCTCCGGCCGCTGAGCGGCGACTGAGCGACGCGGGGCGCGGGGGCGCGACCCGCCAGCGACGCCGCCCGCAGCGACGCCGCCGCGCCCGCGCCTCAACGCTTCCGCGCCACGATCGCCAGCTCCGACGGCCACGCGCGCGCCCACGCCGCGTCGACCGTGAACCGCGTCCCCTCCTGATCCGGGCGGGGACGCGGTTCGTAGAGCGCCACGACCGCGAAGCCGACGCGGGCGAGCAGCGCGAACCAGCCGGACAGCGGCAGCGCGAACTCGATCCCGCCCGGGTCCACGGCCGCGTCGGTCCAGTCGGTCCGGTGCAGGTCGAACCACGACCGGTGGAGCGTTCGATCGATCGCGTCGCCGTCGGGCGAGGCGCAGACGGTCGCGAGCGGGTGGTTCCCCAGGAACGCGAGGCGTCCCCCCGGCCGCAACAGCCGGTGGGCCTCCGGGATCCACACGTACGGGTCGCACCAGATCGCCGCCCCGTACTCGCTGATCGCCACGTCGAACGAAGCGTCCGGCAGGCCGGTCGCTTCGGCGTCGCCGTGCACGAATCGGACCGGCAGGTCGTGCAGATCGCGCAGCCGGCGGGCGGTCGCCAGCTGACGCTCCGAGAGGTCGATCCCGGTGACGCGCGCGCCGCGGCGCGCCATCCAGGCGGAGACGTAGCCGGTGCCGCACCCCAGCTCGATCGCGTCCAGCCCGGTCATGTCCTCGGGCAGGAGGCGCACCTCCGAGTCCGGAACCTCCCAGATCCCCCAACTCGGCTCGGTCTTGGCCCAGGCGCGTTCGCCGGCGGCGACCCAGTCGTCGGCCATGGCGTTCCAGTGGCGACGGTTCTCGTCCTGATGGCGCGTCATGGCGCACGGTACGCCGGCAGCGACGCGTGGAGGGCATGCGACGCGCGAGGCGATAGTTAGGTATTGACCTAACTATGAGCCGTCCGCTACGGTGCGTTCATGTCGGACGCCGCCCCCACCCGTCCCGAACCGCTCGGCCCCGTGTTCCGGGCCCTCGCCGACCCCACCCGCCGCGCGGTGATCGAGCGGCTGGGGCAGGGACCGGCGTCGGTCGGCACGTTGGCGGAGCCGTTCGCCATGGCGCTGCCGTCGTTCACGCAGCACCTGCGGGTGCTCGAGGACGCCGGCCTGGTCCGCTCGGCGAAGCGCGGGCGGACGCGCACCGTGCGGCTCGCGCCGGAGGGGATCCGCACCGCCGAGTCGTGGTTGGCACGGCGACGCGAGGCGTGGGAACGGCGGCTGGACCGGCTGGACGCGTACGCGCTGATGACGGCGCGGGAAGAGGAGACGCCATGAACCATCCGCTGACCCACCCGTACGGACCGTCCGACCCGGAGCTCGACCTCTCCTTCGAACGGAACGTCGCCGCGCCGCCCGGGGCGATCTACCGCGCCTGGACCGAACCGGAGCGACTGAAGCGCTGGTTCGCGCCCGAACCGTGGACCACCCCGCACGCCGAGGTCGACCCGCGTCCCGGCGGCGTGTTCCGCACCGTCATGCGCGGACCGGACGGCAGCGAGTTCGACGGTCCCGGCTGCGTGCTCGACGCCGTCCCGAACGAACGGTTCGTCTGGACCGGCGCGCTCGGGCCCGGCTTCCGGCCGGTGCCGCACCGCGACGACGACCTCCTCTTCACCGCCGTGATCGTGCTCGAACCGGCCGGCGCCGGCGCGACCCGCTACCGGGTGGTCGTGCTCCACCCCGACGCCGAGGCGCGCTCCCGCCACGAGGCGATGGGGTTCCACGAGGGCTGGGGCACGGCGGCCGACCAGATGATCGCGACGCTCGACGCCGACTAGTTCGGGCGGTTCCGACTCAGGCGTCGAGCGCCGCCCCCATCGCGACGTCCGCGGCCGCGTCGGCGTGCAGGGCGGTGGTGTCGAACAGCGGCAGGTCGAGGAGCTCCCCGAGGCGCAGCATGCCGATCTCGGTGCAGCCCTCGATGGCGCCCTCCGCACCGCCGTCGGCCAGCTCCCGCACCACCTCGGCCACCGCCGCCCGCGACGCGTCCCGCACCTCGCCGAGGCACAGCTCCTCGAAGATCACCCGCTGCAGCAGCGCCCGCCCGGCCTCGTCCGGGACGCGCACCTCCAGGCCGAAGCGGTCCTCGAGCCGCTCCCGGTAGAACGGCAGCTCCATCGTGTACCGCGTCCCCAGCAGCGCCACGGTGCCCACCCCGGCCTCCTGCACGCGGCGTCCGGTCGCGTCGGCCAGGTGCAGCAGCGGCACGGTCGTCGCCTCCTCGATCCGGTCGGCGACGACGTGCATCGTGTTCGTGCACAGGACCAGGACGTCGGCGCCGGCCGCCTCGAGGGTGCGGGCCTCGTGCGCCAGCCGCGCGCCGGCGGCCTCCCAGTCGCCCGCCTCTTGCAGCGCCGCGATCTCGGCGAAGTCGACGCTTCGCAGCACCATCTCGGCCGAGCGCAGACCCCCCAGCCGGTCGCGGACGCGGCGGTTGATCCGCGCGTAGTAGTGGGCGGTGCTCTCCCAACTCATCCCACCCAGCAGTCCCAGGGTGCGCATGCGGTCTCCCTTCGCGGCTCGAGGATCGGGCAGGTCCGCGACGCCCCGTTCGGTAGGAGGTTCGCCGTCCGCGCAGCGGCGGCAGCCGAGCGGGGCGCCGATCCGTGCGGCGCGCCCCTCCGCGTCGGCCACCCAGGGGCGCGACACGAACGGCGGTTCGTGCCGCACGTGCTGCGCATGGCCGCAGGCGAGCCGGGCGACCCAGGCGTCGTCGTCGCGGTCGCGGCGCCAGCCGACGATCGCGCGGCGCGGGACGGCGGGGCCGTCAACCACCGTCGACCCCGTGCGTCGCGGGCGGACCGGCCCCCGCCCCGAGCGCCTCCGCCCGGGCGCAGAGCTCCTCGACCCGCGCGTGCGGCAGTCGGGCGGTCGTGACCAGCGGGTCGGCCGGCCCGAAGCCGCCGAACCACTGCACCCAGGCGCCGGAGAGGTTCACGCCGCGGTCGGGGCAGCCACGGGCGCCGAGCGCGTGCACCGCCTCCGGGTCCAGACGGCCGGGCACGACCCGTGGCTCGGCGGCGGCGTCCGGAAGCCAACCGAGCCGCGCCGCCGCCGAACCGATCGGGATCGCCGCGATCTCGGTCGCGTACTGGGCGAAGGCGAAGCCGTCGTCCCGGGCCGCCCGCAGCGCCTCGGCCCGCCGGCGGCGCAGCGCGGACGCTTCGGGCGGGTCGACGGAGGCGACCAGCAGGTAGTCGACCTCGTCCGAGTCGGCGGCGGGCGGGAGCAGCAGGAGCGGGCCGCGGGCCAGGAGCGCGCGGGCGGTCTCCTCGTCGGCCCGGCCGCGCCGCAGCAGCTCGTCGGCGGCGTGTTGGGCGAGCTCGCGGCCGCGGGCGGTCAGGCGCAGCGTGCCGTACGGGCCGCGCTCGAGCAGCCCCTCGCCCCGCAGCCCGCGCACCAGGCGCGGCGACACCGCGCGGGCGTGGTCGGGCGTCACGATCCACCAGGCGCCGTCCACGGGCCGCAGTTCGCCGTCCACCAGCGCCTTCAGCGCGACCGTCTCGTCCGGCGTGAACCCCATCGCCGGCATGCTACCGACCTTCGGCGCGGCGCGTGCGTCGCGGGGGCGCCGTTCCCGTCGGCCCGGTCGGGCGGGTCCGTCAGGGGCCGGCCGAACCGTGCCGCGTCGCGGGGCGGGTCCAGCGCACCCCGGTCGCGACCGTGTCGTACCCGTCCCAGGCGAACCCTTCGTAGCGCACCACGGCCAGCACGCCGCCGTCCGGATGCGGCAGCAGCCACAGGTCCTCCTCGACCGGGGTTCCGTCGGGAAGGGCCCGGCGCGTCATCGCCCGTACCGCGCTCGTTCCCGGGGCGAGGCGGCGCTCCTCCACGACCTCCGCCTCCGGCAGGTTCGCCTCGAGCCAGGTCGCGACCGTCGCGTCCGCCGACCAGTCCAGCCGCACGTCCGGCACCAGCGGCGCCTCCGGATCGTCGTCCAGGAAGCCGTGCACGTACCAGATCGAGCCGGAACCGCGCGCCAGCACGTGCCCGACCGGCACCTCGACGGCGAAGCCGCGCTCGGCGTCGATCGTGCCGGTCCAGGTCGCGACGCGCGCGTCGGGCGTCCCCTGCGCCCGCGCCAAGGTCGTCGCGGGCGGAAAGCAGCCGGCGAGCAGCGCGACGCCCAGGAGGAGGACCGCGCCACGCGGGCGGCCGGCCGAACGGAACGGGATCACGGGCGCAGCATAGGGCACGACGGGACCCCGCGCACCCCTGCGCCCCTCCGCCCGCCCGCCCGGGTACGCTCGCCCCGGCCGGTCCCGTGCCGGCCGGGACGGAGGTGCCGCGTGGATCCGGGGACCGGCGTCGTGGCGGCCGCGACGGTGCTGCTGTTCGTGATGGACCCGTTCGGGAACGTGCCGTTGGTGCTGACGCTGCTGAGGCGGGTGCCGCCGGAACGGCGCCGGCGCGTGATCGTGCGCGAGCTCCTGCTGGCGCTGACGGTGCTGCTGATCTTCCTGTTCCTGGGGCAGGCGATCCTCGACCTGCTCGGGCTGCAGCGCGAGTCGGTCACGATCGCGGGCGGGATCGTGCTGGGGATCATCGCGCTGCGCCTGATCTTCCCGACCGCCGAGGGGCTGATGGGGCATCAGCCGGACGGCGAGCCGTTCCTGGTGCCGCTGGCGGTGCCGCTGATCGTCGGGCCGTCGGCGATGGCGACGGTGATCCTGATGACGAGCAGCGACCCGACCGCGATGGGGCGCTGGCTGGCGGCGGTGCTGCTCGCCTGGGGCGTGACGGCGACGGTGCTGCTGTTCGCGCCGACCCTCTACCGGATCCTGCGCGACCGGGGCCTGCGCGCCGTGGCGCGCCTGATGGGGATGCTGCTGATCATGATCGCGGTGCAGATGGTGCTGAACGGG
>SLSQ01000055.1 GCA_007130355.1 Trueperaceae bacterium | reverse complement strand
CTTCGGGAGGGCGCTCACGGCGCCGCCTCCGGCGCGCGCGGGTCGGGCCGGCCGAGCGCGTCGTAGGCCAGCAAGGAGAGCTCCTCGGCGCGCGAATGGCGGACGGTCACGACGCGGCCCCGGTACCAGGCGCGCAGCGCGAGGGCGCCGTCCGCGTCGCGGCGCGCGTGCGCCCCGAGCGAAAGCTGGCAGCCGCCGTGGATCGCCGCCATCAGTCCCCGCTCGGCGGCGAGGACCGGGTGCGCCGCGGCGTCGTGCAGCTCGCTGGCCACCGACGCGACGGGGGCGTCGCCACGGCGGATCTCGATCGCCAGGGCGCCCTGCGCCGGCGCCGGCAGGAACCGGTCGGGGTCGAGGGGCACGGCGTGGACCCCGTCGGGGTCGAGGCCGAGGCGCTGCAGTCCGGCGGCGGCCACCACGATCGCGTCGTACGCCCCTTCACGCAGCTTGGCGACGCGGGTGGGGACGTTGCCGCGCAGCTCCGCCACCGTCAGGTCCGGCCGCCGGTGCACGATCTGGTCCTTGCGTCGCACGGCGCTGGTGCCGACCGTCGCGCCTGCGCGGACCGGCAGGAGGGCCGGTCCGTCGTCGCTCGCTTCGAGGCCCGGGTCGGGATCGTACGCCTCCGGCCGCACCAGGAGCACGTCGCGCGGGTCCGCCCGGTCGCCGGCGGCAGCGATCTCGAGCCCCTCGGCCTCGGCGCTCGGCAGGTCCTTGTACGAGTGCACCGCCAGGTCGGCCCGGCCGTCGAGGACCGCCTCCTGCACGCTCTTGACGAAGAATCCGGCACCGCCGAGCTGGGCGAACGGGCGCCCGTCGACGTCCCCCTTGGTGGTGATCTCGACCAGCTCCGCTTCGATCCCGATCCGTGCCAGGCGGGCGGCCACGCGGCGTGCCTGCCACAGCGCCAGGTCGCTCCCGCGCGTGGCGATGCGCAGCGTGGTCGGGCGGTCGGCGGGCGGTGCGGGGGGCGGGCCGGCGGCGCCGAGTCGGTGGGCGAAGCTCATGCGGGTCCTCTCGGTTCGGCCAGGGCGGTCTCGCTCAGGCCGGTCTCGCTCAGGTAGGTGCGGGCGACCTCGACCCCGTGCTCGCGGGCCAGCGCGCGCAGGCCCTTGATCCGGTCGTGCACCAGCCGTCCGACCAGGCGGCGGGCCTGCTCCTCGGGCAGCGTCTCGCTCAGGGTCGCGAAGGTCCGGTCGCGCAGCGCCCGGATGGCGGGGCCCAGGCGGCGTTCGTTCCACTCGTCGAGCGCGGCGTCGAGCTCCTCGAGCACCAGCCGTTCGGCGTGGGCGAGGGCGTCGCGCAGCTCCTCGCGCCGCGCCTGGCCGGCGCTGCGCAGCGCGTCCACGTCGAGCAGGCGGGTGCCCACGGCGCGGGCCGCCTCGGGATCGACGTTGCGGGGGACGCCGAGGTCGACCACGTGCGTCGCGCCGCTGCGGGCGAGCAGCTCGCGTCCGACCAGGCCGCGCACCGGCGTGGCGCAGACGATCGCTCGGACCGCGGGCGGGTCGTCCATGATCGCGTCGAGGGCGGACCACCGGACGCCCAGCCGTTCGGCCACCTCCCGGGCGCGCGCCTCGGTGCGGTTCGCGATCACGACCCGCATGCCGACGTCGCGCACGGAGCGGGCGGCCAGTTCGCCCATCTCGCCGGCGCCGAGCACCAGGACCTCGGAGCCGGCGGGGAGGGCGCGCTCGAGCTCGGGGCGGGCGAGGGCGAAGAGGCTGGTCCGGACCGGCGCCAGCGCCACCTCGCGGCGGATCCGTTTGGCGGCGCGCAGGCCGCGCTCGAAGGCGAAGGCCAGGGTGGCGTCGGTGCGGCCCGCCTCGCGGGCGGCGAGGTACGCCTGCCGCACCTGGCGCATGATCTGGTCCTCGCCCGGGTTGACGCTGTCGAGCCCGGCGGCGATCCGCACGATCCGCTCGAGGGCGCCGTCGCCCAGCCACACGGTCGGCCTCGCTCCGGGCGCGCCGCGCGCCAGGCGGCGGCGGGCCTCGTCCGGACCGACGCCCTCCGGCAGGTGCACGACCGCCTCCCAACGGTTGCAGGTCGCGAGGACCACGGCACGCGGAAGGCCGGCCGCCGCGAGGGCGTCCGGATCCGAGTACCGTTCGTGCCAGTCGGTCAGCGCGTCCGCTCCGCCGCGACGGTGCGACACGCCGACCAGCGCCAGTCGTTCCACCGAAGGACCACGATAGACGGGGCCCCCGGAACATGTGTCACGAATCTGTCACGCGCCGGCGGCGCGCGGGCGGCGGAGGCTCAGCGGCCGAACCAGCCGTCCACCCGCTCGGCGTTCCCCTGCAGCCAACGCCGCGCGGCGGCGCCGGGCAGCGTGGCGTCGTCCTGCATCCAGATCATGACCCGTTCCATGTCGGACGGCGTCCACGAGAAGCGCCCCAAGAAGGCGGCCACCTCGGGCAGCTCCTGGTCGAGCCCGGGACGGACCAGGGTGTGGATCGCTTCCGTCCCGCCGAACGCGCCGAGGGGGTCGTCCAGGATCCGCAGGTTCCAGCGGGCGTTCGCCCAGAGCGGGACCCAACCGGTGATCACGATCGGCGTGCCGGCGCGGACCGCGTCGGAGAGGCGCCGCAGCATCTCCTCCTCGCTGCCGGTGGCGAGCAGCTCCCACTCGGTCAGGCCGTAGGCGTCGAGCGCCTCTCGGGCCTGCCGCATCACGCCCGCCTCCGGCTCGATCCCCACGATCACCCGTCCGAGGGCGTCGGCGCGGCCGTGCAGGTCCTCGATCGAGGCCAGGTCGGACGCGCCCACGCCGCGCTGGCCGCCCGCCCCGACCTGACGGCCGCCGCCGACGTCGGGCACGGCCAGGCCGGTGCGGGTCCCCTCGAGGTTCGGGCCCAGGTCGGTCAGGCGGTCGCCGTAGGCGTCGAGGTAGGGGGCGTGGGTGGAGGGCAACCAGGCGGAGAGGAGGACGTCCGCCTCTCCGTCGGCGACGGCGGCCCACGCTTCGTCGATCGTCGCTTCGATCAGCTGGACGGGGGTTCCCTCGGCCCGCAGCGCTTCGGCGACCACCCAGGCGCTGGCGCGCGAGGAGGACCAGTCGGCGTGGGCGATGCGGAGCGGCTCCTGGGCGCCGGTGGCGGCGGTCAGGGCCAGGAGCGCGGCGACGAGGGCGGCGCGGACGGTGCGGCCGGGGCCGCTGGAGCGGCGGGGCCGGCTGCGGCGGTCGGTCGGTCGGTCGAGGGTGGGCACGGGAGCCTCCATCTTCGCGCGCGCGGCGTCAGTCGCCCGACCCGGGGCGGGCGGAGCGGCCGGCCCGGCGCATCGGTCGCAGCGGGGTGGCTTCGATCGGGCGTTCGACCGCCTGCGGGTAGCGTTCGACGTAGCGCTGCAGGCCGCGGTGGAGCGACCAGCACATCAGGAGCAGCACGACCGCGAACGGCAGGCCGGTGGCGATGGCGGCCGACTGGAGCGCGACCAGGCCGCCGCCGACCAGCAGGACCGCGGCGACGACGCCTTCGCCGACCGCCCAGAACACGCGCTGCGGGACGGGCGGTTCGGGGTTGCCGGCCGAGGTGATGATGTCGATCACCAGCGATCCGGAGTCGGAGCTGGTCACGAAGAAGCTGATCACCACCACGACCGCCAGCAGCGAACTGACGAGCGCCAGCGGGAAGTGCTCGAGGAAGACGAACAGCGAGACCGGGATGTTCTCCTGCACCGCGGTGGCGAGCCCGCCGGGACCGAACCGTTCGATCCAGAGGGCTCCGTCGCCGAACACGGTGAGCCACACGAACGTCACCAGCGTCGGCACCAGCAGCACGCCCATCACGAACTCGCGGATGGTGCGGCCCTTGCTGATGCGGGCGATGAACATGCCGACGAACGGCGACCAGGCGATCCACCAGCCCCAGTAGAAGACGGTCCAGCCCTCCTGCCAACTGGTGGCGGTGTACGTCTCGGTCCAGGTGGCGAGGCGCGGGAAGTTCTGCAGGTACATGCCGACGTTCTCGACGAAGCCGTTCAGGATGAACAGGGTCGGACCGAAGACGAGCACGAACGCCAGCAGGGCGAGCGCGGCGACCATGTTGAACTGACTGATCCGCTGGATCCCGGCCTTCAGCCCCCGGACGACCGACACCACCGCGATCATCGTGATGCCGGCGATCAGGAGCAACTGCATCGTCGGGTTCATGCCGATCCCGAACAGGTGGTCGAGGCCGGCGTTGACCTGCTGCACCCCCAGACCGAGGGAGGTGGCCACGCCGAACAGGGTGGCGAGGGTCGCGAGCACGTCGATCAGCGTGCCGGGCCAACCGTAGATGCGGTCGCCCAGCAGCGGGTAGAACACCGTCCGGATGGTGAGCGGCATGCCGCGGTTGAAGCTGAAGAAGGCGAGCGCCAGGCCGACGATCGCGTAGATCGCCCACGGGTGCAGGCCCCAGTGCAGGAAGGTGTACTGCATCGCCTGCTCGGCCGCGGCGACGGTTCCCGGTTCGGCGCGCGGGCCGGCGACGTAGTGGAACATCGGCTCGGCCACGCCGTAGAACAGCAGGCCGATGCCCATCCCGGCGCTGAACAGCATCGCGAACCAGCCGAGGGTCGAGAACTCGCTCTTCGCGTTCTGCCCGCCCAGGCGAATGCCGGCCATCGGCGTGAAGATCAGGTAGACGGCGAAGGCGAGCACGACGTTCACGGTGAGCACGAAGAACCAGCCGAACGTGTTCGCGATCCCGGCTTGCATGCCGCCGAACACGTTGTCGGCGGCGGTCTGGAAGAGGATCGTCAGCACGACCATCACCACGATCAGGCCGGCGCTGATCCCGAAGACCGGCACGTCCAGATCGAGGTTCCAGCGCTTCATCCACTCGGGGCGCTCCTCCGGGCTGTCGAGGCCGCCGGGACCGCCCGCGGGCGGCTCCGGCGGGGCGCCGGGAGCGTCGGCGGCGTACTCGTGCGGCTCTCGGTTCGGTGCGTCGTTCGGCACGTCGGTCCTCCTGCGCCCTGACGGGGATCCCGGGCCGGGATGCGAGACGTTCGCGACGCGCGCAGGCGCCCCCGGGGGCCGGCGCGCGGCGTTCGCTTCGGTGCGACGACGGGCCCAGGATACAGGGACGCCGCCCGCGGGACCGGAGTCGCGGGCGGCGGTCGGTCGCGGATCTCCTCAGCCGAACAGGCCGCGCACCACGAACGCCAGGTTCGCCGGGCGTTCCGCCAGGCGCCGCGTAACGTAGCCGTACCAGTCGGACCCGAACGGCAGGTAGACGCCGACCGTCTCGCCCTCCCGCGCCAGCCGCTCCTGCAACTTGGGCTTCACGCCGTACAGCAGCTGCAGGTCGCAGCGTGCGCGGGGCACGCCCAGCGCGTCGCGGCGTGCGCGGGCGTGCGCGATCAGGCCGGGATCGTGGGTGGCGACGTGCACGATCCCGCCGCCCGCGAGCAGGGTCTCGGTCTGCCGCATGAACGCTTCGCGGACCTCGCGGGCGGTCTGCAGCGCGACCGAGGCCGGTTCGGCGTAGGCGCCCTTGACCAGCCGCAGCTCCGGGACCGGATCGCGGGCGAGCAGCCGCTCCAGGTCGTCGGGGGTGCGCCGCAGGTAGCTCTGCAGCACCGTCGAGAGGTGGTGGTGCCCCTCGTCGTGCAGGGTCTCGAGCAGGTCGAGGGTCGCGTCGACGTGCGGGTGGTCCTCCATGTCGAGGCACACCTCGACCCCCGCGGCGGCCGCCGCGACCGCGATCCGCCGGGCGCGCTCGGTGGCCCGTTCCGGGTCGAGGCCCAGCCCGATCTGGGTCGGCTTCACCGACATCCTTCGCGGCGCGGGCAGCTCGGCGTAGGCGCGGATCGTGGCGGTCACGTCCGCTTCGGCGCGGTCGGCGGCCTCCTCGTCGGCGACGAACTCGCCGAGACGGTCGAGGATCGGGTAGCGCCCCGCGCGTTGCAGGTCGCGGGCGACGCGGACGGCGTCGTCGAGGCCCTCGCCGGCCACGAACCGGCCGGCGCCGAGGCGCAGGCCGCGCCGACGGGCGAACCGTTCGATCGGTCCGTAGCGGGCGACGGCGAGGACCAGGTCACGGTAGCGGCTCACGTCGCGGGCTCCGCGGTGCGTTCGGTCGCGGCCTCCGTGAACCGGTCGGCCAGCAGCGCCTGGAACCAGGCGACGTGCGCGCGCATCGCGCGTTCGGCGTCGTCCGCGTCGCCCACGACGATCGCGTCGGCGATCTCGCGGTGCTGGTCGCGGGTGACGCGGCTGGCGTTCTGGTCGCGGGTGTGCACCTTGAGCGGCACGATCTGGCCCTCGAGCCCGTCGAGCGCGCGGATCAGCGCGTCGTTGCCGGACAGTTCGGCGACCCGGCGGTGGAAGGCGAGGTCGGCGTCGACCTGGGCGGCCGAGCCGGCCGCCGCCGACGCCTCGACCCGCTCGAGCAGCTCGCGCAACGAGCGGCGTCCCGCCGCGTCGGCGCGCTCGGCGGCGAGGCGCGCCGCCATCCCCTCGAGCGTCGCGCGCACCGCGTAGGCGTCGAGGG
>SLSQ01000014.1 GCA_007130355.1 Trueperaceae bacterium | reverse complement strand
GGCGCGGCCGCCTGCGCGGGCTTCGCGGAGGACGGCGCCGCGCTCATGCCGCGACGGCCGCTTCGTACCCCTCGCCGCGGACGGCGGCGATCAGGCGGTCGGGATCGCCGCCGTCGACGTCGGCGCGGCCGGCGTCGAGGTCGACCTGCACGCGGGTCACGCCCTCGACCGCGGCGAGGGCGTCCTCGACCGCCTTCTTGCAGTGGGTGCAGCTCATGCCTCGGATGTCGAGTCGGGTCATCGATGGTCCTTTCGCGACGGTGCGGAACGTTCGGGAGGTGCGGCACGGACCCCCACGGGGGTGGGGTGCGCCCAGGCTACGACGCACGTCGGCGCCGCGCCCACCCACTGCGCTACGCTGGCCGCCATGACCCGCCACCGCGATCCGCGCGAGGTGCGCCCCCGGTTCCCGTTCGACGATCCTTGGCGCCTGGCGCAACGGGGCGTGCATCCGGACGAGAACGCGCGCGACGAGACGCTCTTCTCGGTCGGCAACGGCTACGTCGGGGTCCGGGGCACGCCCGAAGAGGGCGCCCCGCCCGGCGCGCCGAGCGTCCCGGGCCACTACCTGAACGGGTTCCACGAGCGCGAGGAGATCGCCTACCCCGAGGGCGCCTACGGCCTGGCCCGCTGGCGCCAGACGATGCTCAACGTGATCGTCGTGACGCGCCTGAGCGTGCGCCTCGACGGCGCGGAGGTCCGCGCCGACGACCCCGGCGCGCACGACGTCGAACGCGTCCTGGACCTGCGGGCCGGCTCCCTGACGCGGCGCTGGATCTGGACCGCGGCCGACGGGGCCCGGTTCCGGATCGAGACGGTCCGCGCCGCCTCGCTGTCCCACCCCCGCCGCGTCGCGCAGACGGTCCGGATCGAGGCGCTCGACCGGCCGGCGACGGTACGGATCGACCATCCGCTGGACGGTCGGGTCGAGAACCGGGTCGAGACCGGCGACCCCCGCGTCGGCACCGCCCTGAAGGGCCAAGTGCTCCAACCGGTCGCGCACGGCGTCGGCGACGGACCCGGGGACGGTCCGCGCCGCCGGCTGCGGATGCGGGCGCCGGGCAGCGGCATGGAATTGATCGCCCTCGCCGATCCGGAGCTCGTCTGGGAAGGAACGCGCGGCTCGGCCCGCTGCACCGCCCACGCCGAGCCGCTGCGGGCCGACCTGCGCTGCGACGCCGACCTGCCCGCCGGGTCGGCGCTCCGCTTCGGCGCGCGGGTCGTCCTGCTCGACGACCGCTTCGCCTCCGACCTGCACGCCGCCGCGGCCGCCGAAGCGGACGCCTTCGCGGCGGACGGCGGGATCGACGGGCTCCTCGAGGCGCAGCGGGCCTGGCTCGACCCCTTCTGGGCCGACGCCGACGTCGCCGTCGAGGGCGACCCCTCCGTGCAGCAGGCGCTCCGCGTCGCCGCCTACCACCTGCTGCAGGGCACCGGCCGGGACGGACGCACGAACGTCCCCAGCAAGGGCCTGAGCGGCGAGGGGTACGAGGGGCACCACTTCTGGGACACCGAGATCTACGTGGCGCCGTTCTTCCTCCACGTCGCCCCCGAGATCGCCGTGGCCCTGGTCCGGCACCGGATCGCCTCGCTCCCCGCCGCCCGCGCGCGGGCGCGCGAGCTGCGGCACGACGGCGCCCTCTACCCGTGGCGCACGATCGCGGGGCCGGAGGCGAGCGCCTACTTCCCGGCCGGCACGGCGCAGATCCACATCGACGCCGACGTCGTCCACGCGCTGGCCCGGACGGTCGAGGCGACCGGCGACGAGGAGCTCTGGTTCGAGGGCGGCGCCGCGGTCGCGATCGAGTGCGCCCGCTTCTACCGCTCCGTCGCGCACCGCGGCCCGGACGGGGCCGTCCACGTCGCGACCGTGACCGGACCGGACGAGTACACCGCGCTCGTCGACGACAACCACTTCACGAACGCCATGGCGGCGGCGACGTTCCGGACCGCCGCGGGCGTCGTCCGGCGGCTGCGGGCGCTCGACCCCGAGCGGGCCGAGGGGGTCCTCGCCGAGCTGGCGCTCGGGCCGGACGAAGCGGCGCAGTGGGAGGACCTGGCGGAGGCGATGCACCTGCCCGTCGACCCGGTCCTCGGCGTCACCCCGCAGGACGCGACCTTCCTGACGAAGCCGGAGTGGCCGTGGGGCGGTGCACGCGACGGGCTCCGGCCGCTGCTGCTGCACCACCACCCGCTCGACATCTACCGGCATCAGGTCCTCAAGCAAGCCGACGTGCTCCTCGCCCACCTGCTGCTGCCGGACGGCGTCGGCCGTACCCGCCTGCGTCGGGACGAGGCGTACTACGCCCCGCGCACCACGCACGACTCGTCGCTGAGCCCGTGCGTGCACGCCGTCCACGCCGCCCGGCTCGGGCGCACCGGGGCCGCGCTCGAGATGCTCCACCGCAC
Organism: Trueperaceae bacterium; assembly: GCA_007130355.1. Lineage (GTDB taxonomy): Bacteria > Deinococcota > Deinococci > Deinococcales > Trueperaceae > SLSQ01. The sequence continues at coordinate 4,079 of SLSQ01000014.1, read as the reverse complement.
CGCCCGCATCGACCTGGACGACCTGAACGGCAACGTCGCCGACGGCGTGCACGCCGCCGCGGCGGGCGGCACCTGGCTGGCCGTGGTGCAGGGATTCGGCGGCTTCGAGGTGCGCGCCGGCGCGCCCTGCTTCCACCCCCGGCTGCCGTCCGGCTGGACCCGGCTGCGCTTCGCGGTCGCCTGGCGCGGCGCGGTGATCCGGGTCGACGCCGACCGGGAACGGACCCGCTTCCGCCTCGACGGCGGCGACGCGCCGGTCCGGATCCGGCACCAGCGGGAACCGCTCGACCTCGAGCCGGGCGGGACCGAGGAACGCCCCACCCCGCCCCGCCTCCGCGGCGCGATCTTCGACCTCGACGGCGTGCTCGCCGACAGCGCCGAACAGCACTACCGCGCCTGGAAGGCGCTCGCCGACGACCTCGGGATCCCCTTCGACCGCGAGGCGAACCAGGCGCTGCGCGGGCTGCCGCGCCGCGCGTCGCTCGAGGCGATCGTGGCCCGAGCTCCGGCCGGCACCCCCCGCCCCGACGAGGAGGAGCTCCGCCGGCTCATGGACGCCAAGAACCGCCACTACCGGCGCCTCGTCGAGGGGGTGACCCCGGCCGACCTGCTGCCCGGCATCCCCGAACTGCTGGCCGAGCTGCGCGGGGCAGGGGTGCGGCTGGCGCTGGCGTCGTCGAGCCGGAACGCCCCCACCCTCCTGGAACGACTCGGGATCGAGGACCGGTTCGAGGTCGTCGTCGACCCGGCCTCCCTGACGTTCGGCAAGCCGGACCCGGAGATCTTCGAGGCGGCGGCCGAGGCGCTCGACCTGCCGACCGACGCCTGCGTCGGGATCGAGGACGCGGCCAGCGGCGTGCGCGCGATCCGTGGCGCCGGCATGCCCTCGGTCGGGGTCGGGTCGGCCGAGACGGTCGGCGAGGCCACGATCGTGGTGGCGGACACGACCGGCCTGACCCTCGCGACGCTGCAGCAGGCGTTGCGGTCGCACGCGCCGGACGGGTAGCCTTCCCGAGCGGCCGCGCCGGACGCCGTTCCGCGCGACCGATCCCGCCACGACCGCACGAGCCGCTCGAGGAGGTGGTGTCCGATGACGCGCTGCGCAGGACGCGAACCGGTTCCGTACGTTCCCGCTCCGGCCGCACGGGCCGACGAGGAGGACGACGGTGCCCCTCCCCGATCTCGAGCTCGAACGTGACGCCCTGACCGAACGGCTGCACGAGCTGATCCACGAGCGCCGCTTCGGCGAGATCCGCCGCAGGCTGCTCGCCTTCGACGCGCCCGACGTGGCCGAAGCGATCCGCGCGCTCGGCCCCGAGCACGAGGCGGTCGTGTTCCGCCTGCTCTCGAAGGACCGCGCGACCGACGTTTTCGAGCACCTGCCGTTCGAGGCGCAGGAGAACCTGGTGCGCGCGCTCGGCGACAAGGACGTCGCCGCGATCCTCGACGACATGAGCCCCGACGACCGGACCGAGCTGCTCGGCGAGCTGCCGGGCAAGGTCACCAAACGGCTCGTGAACCTGCTGTCGCCCGAGGAGCGCGAGGTCGCCACCCGCCTGCTCGGCTACCCCGAGGACTCGATCGGGCGGCTGATGACGCCGGACTACGTCCAGGTCAAACCGTACTGGACCGTGCAGGAGGCCCTGACCCACGTCCGCGCGTTCGGGCGCGATTCGGAGACCCTGAACGTGGTGTACGTCACGCAGCGCGGCGGCCGACTGATCGACGACCTGCGCATGCGCGAACTGCTGCTCGCCGAGCCGGAGACCCGCATCGCCGAGCTGATGGACGACCAGTACGTCGCCTTGCAGGTGCTCGACGATCAGGAGGAGGCGGTCGCCGCCTTCCGGCGCTACGACCGGACCGCGTTGCCGGTGGTCGACGGCGAGGGGATCCTGGTCGGCATCGTCACCGTCGACGACGTCCTGGACGTCGCCGAGCAGGAGGCGACCGAGGACATCCAGATGATGGGGGGCTCGTCGGCGTTCGAGGAGCCGTACCTGTCGATCCAGATCCTGACCATGGTCAAGAAGCGCGCGCCGTGGCTGATCCTGCTCTTCTTCGGCCAGATGCTCACCGCGACCGCCATGGCCGGCTACGAGGACGCGCTGGAACAGGCGCTGGTGCTGGCGCTGTTCGTGCCCCTCATCATCAGCTCCGGAGGGAACAGCGGTTCGCAGGCGGCGACCCTGATCATCCGGGCGCTCACCACCGGCGAAGCGTCGCTGCGCGACTGGTGGCGGGTGATGGTGCGCGAGAGCGCGGCGGCCGCCATCATCGGCGCGGTCCTGGCGTCGCTCGGCTTCCTGCGGATCGCCTTCGGCAACTGGTTCGGGGTCGGCTACGGCGATCATTGGGGCCTGATCGGGGTCACGATCGGCCTGTCGCTGATGCTGGTGGTGATGTGGGGGTCGCTGATGGGCACGATCCTGCCGATGGCCCTGCAGCGGCTCGGGGCCGACCCGGCCGCCAGCTCCACGCCGTTCGTGGCGACGCTGGTCGACGTCACCGGGATCGTGCTCTACTTCAGCGTCGCGACGCTGGTGCTGCGGGGGACGCTTCTGTAGCGGCGCACCGCTCCTCGACCCGGAGGTCCCGGCAGATCGTTCGTGCGAGCAGGTCGTTCGACGTCGCGGTGACGCGGAACGGTGGCGACACGTCCTCGACCTCGGTTCGCGAACACCGAGTGTGTTCGACCTTCGCGTACGCGTTCACAGCCTCGGGTACGCGAGCGCCGCACGGGCGCGGCGCGCTTCACATGCGAGAGCGAAGGGGTTCGCGTACGACCTTGCCCGACCCGAGGTGCGGGACCTCGTGAGGGGACGTAGGCCGAGGTGCACGTGGCGCCGAACCTAGCCGCTCGCCTTCCGCGATCCCGACGCCCCCCACTCCGGGCCTTCCTCCTCGAACCGGCCGACGCCCGCGCTGGCCGCCACCGGAAACAGACGCGGTTCGGTCCCGCCGGCGGCGGCGCGGGTGCGCTGCGCGACCTCGCGCACGAACCGCTCCACCGCCCGCTCCTCGACCAACGCCACGGCGCAGCCGGCGAAGCCGGCACCGGTCATGCGGGCGCCGTAGCAGGCGGCGTCCGCGCGCGCCAGGTCGACGATCGCGTCGAGCGCCGGGCCGCTGACCTCGAAGTCGTCGCGTAGGCTCTCGTGGCTCGCGTTCATGAGGCGCCCGAGGGCGACCGGATCGTCGCGCCGCATCGCGTCCGCCGCCAACGCCACCCGCGCGTTCTCGTGCACCACGTGGCGCGCCCGGCGCCGGAGGGTGGCGTCCAGGAGGTGCTCGCGCGCCTCGAGGTCGGCCGGACCGAGGTCGCGTAGCGCGGGCACCCCCAGGATGCGGGCGGCGTCGGCCGCCTCGGCGCTGCGGTCGTTGTAGGCGCCGCCGACCAGGTCGCGGCGGGTCCCGGTATCGAGGATCACGACCGCCACGCCGCTCGGCAGCGCGACCGCCTCCCGCGACAGGTCGCGACAGTCGATCTTGAGCGCCGCCCCCTCGCGGCCGCAAGCGCAGATCAGCTGGTCCATGATCCCCGAGGCCACGCCGACCCAGGCGTTCTCGGCCCGCCTGCAGAGGCGCGCCATGGCGACCGGATCCCACGGCAGCCCGCCGGCCACGGCGAACGCCTTGGCGAACGCCAGTTCGAGGGCCGCGGAGGAGGAGAGGCCGCCGCCGCGAGGCACGTCCCCGGCGAAGACCGCGTCGAAACCGCGCAGCTCGTGGCCGGCCTCGCGCAGCGCCCAGGCGACGCCGTGGAGGTACGCCTCCCAGCCGTCCCGACGGTCCGGCGCGGCGGCGTCGAACTCGTGACGCTCGTCCAGATCGACCGCCACGGCGCGGACGCGGGCGTCGTCGCGGGGCCGGAGCGCCAGGCGGATCTCGCGGTCGATCGCCATCGGCAGCACGAACCCGTCCTGGTGGTCGGTGTGCTCGCCGATCAGGTTCACGCGTCCGGGCGCGCGCAGGCGCCCCGTCGGCCGGTCGCCGAAGGCGGCGTCGAAGTCGACGTCGAGCCGCGCGAACGCCGCGGACCGGCGGGCGGCGACCGGATCGGCGGACGGGCCGGCGCG
>SLSQ01000130.1 GCA_007130355.1 Trueperaceae bacterium | reverse complement strand
GCGGTCGCCGGGCGCGTCGGTGTCGAGGCGACGGTGCCGGTCCGGCTCCGCCTGGCCGACGGTCGCTGGGCGTGGGAGCGGCTGCGCCTGCGGCCGGAGCTCCATCTGGGCTGGCGGCCGGAGGGCGAGCGCCCGGTCGCCTGGGCCGCGGAGGCGGGGGTCGACCTCGACCTGGTCGCCGGGTACGGCGCCCCACTGTCGGTCGGCGCCGTCGTGGGCGTGGCGAGCGACGGCTCGGACGGGGCGCGCGTCACCCTGCGGCTCGCGGTGCCGACGCTGCCCTGACGCGGCGCGCCCGGACGCTGAGCCCCGGCCCGTCGCACGCCCCCCACCGATCCCCGACGCCCCGGACGGCGCCCGGCCGGCGATAGCATGGGCGGCGTGGAGCGTTCCCCCCAGGCCTCGATGTTCGAGGCGAACGATCAGCCGCTCGCCGCCCGCATGCGGCCCCGGACCCTCGACGAGTACGTCGGTCAGGACCACATTCTGGGGCCCGGTCGGCTGCTGCGCCGCGCGATCGTGGCCGACCGCATCGCGAGCCTGATCTTCCACGGTCCGCCCGGCACCGGCAAGACCACCCTCGCCCGCGTGATCGCCGGCGCCACCCGGGCCGAGTTCGTCGCGCTGAACGCGGTGCTCTCCGGCGTCAAGGACCTGCGCGAAGCGGTCGCCGCCGCGCGCGAGCGGCAGCGGCTCGGGCGGCGCACGGTGCTGTTCGTCGACGAGGTGCACCGCTTCAACAAGGCGCAGCAGGACGCGCTGCTCCCCTCGGTCGAGGCCGGCGTCGTGACCTTCGTCGGCGCGACGACGGAGAACCCGTTCTTCGAGGTGAACAAGGCGCTGGTCAGCCGCAGCCGCGTCTTCCAGCTGGTTCCGCTCGACGCGAACGACCTGCGCCGCGTGGCGCACGCCGCGCTGCACGACGCGGAGCGCGGGTTCGGGGCGCTCGACGTGCGGCTCGCCGACGACGCCCTCGAGCACTGGGTCGACGTCGCCAACGGCGACGCCCGCTCGCTGCTGAACGCGCTCGAGCTGGCGGTGGTCACCACCGAGCCGGACGCGGAGGGACGGATCGTGATCGACCGGCCCACCGCCGAGGAGTCGATCCAACGCCGCGCGGTCCTCTACGACAAGGAGGGGGACGCGCACTACGACGTGATCAGCGCCTTCATCAAGAGCGTGCGCGGCTCCGATCCGGACGCGTCGCTCTACTGGCTGGCGCGGATGCTCGACGCCGGCGAGGACCCCGAGTTCGTGCTGCGGCGGCTTCGGATCCTGGCCGCCGAGGACGTCGGCCTGGCCGACCCGCAGGCGCTGGTCCACACCGAGGCGGCCGCGCAGGCGTACGTCGCCGTCGGCATGCCGGAGGGGCGCTGGCACCTGGCCCAGGCGACCCTCTACCTCGCGAACGCGCCCAAGAGCAACAGCGGCATGGCGATCTTCGACGCGCTCGCCGCCGTCCGCGACGAACGGGCCGGCGACGTCCCCTCCCACCTCAAGGACGCGAACCGCGACGCCGAGGGGTTCGGCCACGGCCAGGGCTACCTCTACCCGCACGCCTACCGCGACCATTGGGTGGCGCAGCAGTACCTGCCCGCCGCGCTGCAGGGGCGCCTCTTCTACCAGCCGAGCGATCAGGGCGCCGAGGCGGCGGTGCGCGACCGCGTCGCCCGCCGGCGCGAGGCGCAGCTGGCGGCGATGCTCGACGAGGACGCGCACGCCCCTCCCGAGATCCTCTCCGTCGGCCCGGGCGACCGGGAGCGCGATCGCTGGGCGGCCCGTACCCTCTCCGGCCGTAGCGACCGGCTCGCCGACCTGCGTCGCGTCGCCTTCGAGCGGGCCGCGCCCGCCCGGCACCACCGGATCCTCGACCTCACCGGCGGCAGCGGCTGGATGGCGTTCGAGGCGATCCGGCGGGCGCCGGAGGGGCAGACCTGGGTGCTGGCGGCCGACGAGCGGGCGGCCGAGACGATTCTGGGTCAGGCGCGCGGCCGGCCGGAGCTGGAACGTCCGGTGGTGGTCCGAACCGACCTCGAGTCGGTCGTCGAGTCGATCGCGGCACGCTGGGAGAAGGAGGCGGCGGCGCCCGGCACGGGACCGTCGTTCGACCGGATCGTCGGCGTGCGGGTGCTCGGCGACCGGACCGACGCGCCGCGGACGTGGGAGAAGGTGCGGTCGCTGCTGGCGCCGGGCGGCCGCTTGGTGCTGGGCGACCCGGTCCCGGCGGCGGCGACGCGTCCGTCGAGTCTCGTCGATCTGAGCGACCTACCGGAGGCGCTCCGGGCCGCGGTGCACGCCGCGGAGGAGGACGCCTTCCGCGACGCCGACGAGGCCCGCTTCCGGTTCGCTCCGGAGGTGGCGCGAGCGGTCCTGGAGGGGGCGGGGTTCGCAGATGTCCGGACCGAGATCGTCGCGGTCGAGGAGCGGCGGCGCCTGCAGGCCACGGCGCTCGACGGCTGGTTCGGGCGGGGGGACGGCGAGGCGCCGTTCGCGTCGCGGGTGCGGGCCCACGGCGCGGACGCCGCGCAGCTGCGCGAGGTCGAGCGCCGGTTCCGGGCGGCGCTGCAGGGGCGCGAGGTCGCCTGGTCGACGCCGTGGTGTTGGACCCGGGCCGAGGCGCCCGGATAGGTGCCGGCGGTCCGAGGCGGGCCGTTCCGAAGCGGGCCGTTCCGAGGCAGGCGGGTCAGAGGCAGGCGGGTCCGAGGCAGGCGGGTCAGAGGCAGGCGGTGCCCCGCTTGAACGAGGCGACGTAGGCCGACGCGCGATCGACCGAGGTCCGTGCGGCGGGCCCGGCGCCGGCGGACCGGTCGACGGGCGGATCGACGGCGACCCAGCGGGAGCCCGCCAGCGCCGCGGCGGTCAACCACTCCTCCTTGAGCCTCCAGTCGTCGGCCGGCAGCGGAAGCAGGCGGACCGGCGGCGCATCCGGCGGCAAGCCGTGCAGGTGCGCGAGCGCCGACGCTTCGTCGCGGAAGAGCGGCACCGTCGGACCTTCCGGACCAACGATCCGCACCGGCGCCAGCACCTCCGGCAGGTCGCGGATCAGGGTCCAGGCCGGCCGATCGAGGGCGGACAGAGGGTGCGCCGCGCGCTCGGGTCGATCGTCGCCGTCGCACCCGGCCCGGCGCTCAGAGGAAGAACCCACGAGCCCAGGGGAGCAGCGCGGCGACCGCCATCAGGCCGACGTGCAGCGTCGCCTGTGCCGCGAGCACCAGAGTGCCGCTGCGGCTGCGGCGGTAGAGCTCGGCGAGGAGCACGCCGAACGGCAGGAGCAGCACGATCGGCGCGCTCAGCACGAGGGCGGACAGGGCACCGGCCAGGAACAGCGCCGTGGCCGTGCCGTAGCGGTACTCGAGCGCGTCGAAGGCGAACGGTCGGAACAGGAACTCGCTGAACGGCAGGATCAGCACCGCCGCGACGACGATGCCGGTGACGCGCGAGAGGTCGATCCAGAGCCCCCGCGCCCAGAGGGCGTCCGGACCCCACGCGAACCAGGCGACGGTCACCGCGAGCATCCCGAGGCCGACGAGGACGCCCGCCGCCCACGTGTCGGCGCTGCCGAGCAGGCGCGGTCCGGGCGACCAACCGTTCTTCCGGATCCGCTGCACCACCAGCAGCGCCGCGACCAGCGTGAACACGATCGCCATCACGGCGCGCGTCTCCGCCGCCTGGTGCGGCGTGAGCAGCGCCAGCAGGTTGTCGTACATCACGAAGCCGACGAGGACCCCGACCACGAGGGCGGCCCCGCCGGCGAGGAGGACCGTGCCGTAGACGTTGCCGACGGTCCACGGTTGCGGCCCCTCGATCAGTTCCAGCCCGCTGCGGGACTCGATCCGGCTCTCGGCCAGCAGGTGCGCCACCAGCACGGCGAGCGCCAGGACGATCCAGAGCAGGAGGTTGCCGCCCAGCAGCGCCAGCTGGTTGCCGCGCCGGCCCGCCTCGCGCAGCGCGAGCTCGCCGCGTCCGACGTCGCCCTGCCCGAGGTAGACGAGCCCGAGCGCGCGCAGGTCGCGTGCCTGCTCGGTGGTCCGCCGCGGGTTCCAGAGGGTGAGCGCCGTCTCGAACTGGCCGGCGGCGGCCTCGAGGTCGCCCTGTGCCCAGAGGGTGCGGCCGAGCAGGGAGCGCACGCGCGGGTCGAGATCGTCGCCCGACACCGCCTGGTACGCCTCGAGCTGCTGCCGCGCGCCGGCGAGGTCGCCGAGCACGAAGCGGAGGTGCGCGTCGGCCAGGCGCGGTTCGACCGCGAGGCCGTCGGCCGCGATCGCCTCGCCGTACCGATCGAGCGCCGTTCGCGTCTCGCCGCGCCCCTCGGCCAACGATCCGGAGAGGAAGGCGAGGCGGGCCGCGACGGTGCGGTCGGGGTCGTCGCCGAGCCGGGCCGACGCGTCGGCGAGGTGCCCCTCCGCCTCGCCGAAGCGGCCCTCGGCCACCGCGATCTCGCCGAGCAGCAGCGCCGGTTCGGCCCCGCCGAAGGTCCCGTCCAACGCCCGCAGCCGGACCCGGGCCGCGCCGTGCTCGCCGAGGCCGGTCTCGATCCGGGCGAGCGCGAGCTGCACGTCCCGCCGGTCGGGGGCGATCTGGAGGGCGTTTCGGCAGGCGTCGCGGGCCGACGACAGGTCGCCGCCCGCTTCGAAGCGCAGGCACTGCGCCAGGTACCGGTCGGCGTCGAACGCCTGCGCCTGCGCCGCCGGCACCGACGCCAGCGCCGCCAGCACCAGGAGCAGGAACCACACGAAACGTGCCGCGGGAACGGACGCGGAAGTCGGGTAGGCGTAGGGCATCGATCGGCTCCTCGGGACGGACCGGCGACCGGCTCGGCGTGGACGGCATGGGGTCCGGGGCATGGGTCGTCCACCATCATGCATGCACGGGCGCCTGCGTGCTGCCGATTGCCTCACGCGGGCCGCGGCGACGATGAACGCCCGTTCACGCGCCTGCGGCCCGGAGGCGGTCGTGCGTTGCTATCGTGGCACGCGTGCACGCGCTGATCCCGTGGTTCCTGACGTTGCAGGCCGCGACGCTCCTCCCGGCGTTGCCGGCCGGCGCCGAGGTGCGGATCGTCTCGACCGACCTGATGCGGGTGTACCTGGTCGGAAGGGTCGACGACGCCGGGACGCTCCGCCTCGAGGGCGAGCTGCCGCCCCCCGGCTCGGAGGCGCGCCTGCTGGCGTTCCCGCCCGAGTCGGACGCCGAGGCGGACGCGGCGGCCGCCTCCGGCGCCGCCGCATGGGTGGTGCGCGTCGATCCGGACGGAACCGTCCTCGTCGACGGGGGGAACGGCCCGGTACCGCTCCGCGAGGCGCTGGCCGAGCGCGACGTACGGCTGCTCCTGCCGGGCGAGGAGGGGCCGTGAGTTCCGCCGCGACGGCCGACGACGTGGCGGCACGGCCGCGGCTGCTGCTGATCGAGGACGATCCGGACATCGCCCGCCTGCTCACCCTCGAGCTCGAGGAGGAGGGGTTCGCGGTCGAGCACCACGATCGCGGTACGACCGGACTCACGGCGTTGCGCGAGCGCACCCCCGACCTGGTGATCCTCGACCTGGGCCTGCCGGACCTGGACGGCACCGAGGTGGCGCGCCGGATCCGGCGGACCGAGACGGTCCCGATCCTGGTGCTCACCGCCGCCGACGAGGTCGGCACCAAGGTCCGCCTGTTCGACGACGGGGCCGACGACTACCTGGTCAAGCCGTTCCAGACCGGCGAGCTGGTCGCCCGGATCCGGGCGCGGCTGCGGACGCACGGCGGCGGAGCGGTGCTGCGCGCCGGCGGCCTGACGATCGACCGGATGACGCGCGAGGTGCGGGCGGCCGAGACGACGGTGCCGCTCAGCCCGCGGGAGTTCGAGCTGCTCGTCCTCCTCGCCGCGCGCGCGGGACGGGTCTTCTCGCGGGGCGAGATCGAGCGCAAGGTGTGGGGCGACGACGAGGCGCCCAGCTCGAACAGCGTCGACGTGCACGTCGCCAACCTGCGAGGCAAGCTGCGCGACGCCGGGGCCGGCGGCCGCATCCGAACCGTCCGCGGGGTCGGCTACGCCTTCAAGTCGAGCGAGTGAACCGGCCGAGCGACCGCGACGCCGAGCCGGGCGCGCCGCGGCGGGCCGGAGCGCCGCTCCGGGTCCGCGTCGCCGCCTGGGTGGCGGGCGCCACCGCGGTGATGGTGCTGGTCGCCTCCGTCACCGCCTTCGTGACGGTGCGCGAGACGTTGCAGCGCGACCTGCAGCAGGCGCTGCGGCGTGACGCCGCCACCGTCGCCGCCGCCTACGACGGCGCGAGCGACGCGCCGGGGACGACGCGGCCCGGTCCGACCGGCCGGGTCCGGATCCAGCTGTACGGCCCGGACGGGTCGCTCTTCGCCGCGAGCGATCCGGCGTTCGAAGGGCCGGAGGCGGCGCTACCGCTCGAGACGATCCGCGGCGCCCCCGCCGACTGGCGCGGCACCCTCGAGGGGAGCTCGTACCAGGCGGCTTCGGCCCCGTTCCGGCTGGGGACGGTGGTGGTGCTGGCCGAGGCGGGATTCGTCGCG
>SLSQ01000128.1 GCA_007130355.1 Trueperaceae bacterium | reverse complement strand
GCGGACCGTCGGGGACCGGCTCAGCGAAGAGGAGATCTTGCACGTGGTCCGCAACGGCCGCGGGAGCATGCCTGGCGGGATGGTGTCCGACGAGGACGCGCAACGGATCGCCGAGTGGCTGTCCGATACGACGGGGTCGCACGAGGAGCACTGAACGCGACGAGAGGCCACGAAGAGCTCGGCCACCCCGGTCGAAAAAGCGCCGCGGGAGAACTTCGTTCTCGCGCGGCGCTTCGTGGCCTCGGAGCGGGTCGTGCGCCGAGGATCGGGGCGGCCGAGGGTCACCGTCGCTCGGGAGGATCCCGACTCCCGGCGGCGCGAGGCGCCGTGGACGTCCGGTCGACAGCCCGGTTTCGAATCCTCGGCCGGGTCGACCCGGGGCGGAACGCCCGCGGCGCGTTGCGCGGCGGGGCGCACGGTGCGCCGATGCCGAGCGACGCTCGCGCGTCCGGGTGCCGGCGGGCGACCTCCGGCTCGAGGAGTGCCCAGGAATCGGCCGGGTTCGAACTCGAACGCCGATTGCGCGGATCGCGGCGGTGTTAACAATCCGATAATGTCCCTTGTCGGACTAGAGTTAACGTAGCGACATGCCCGAAACCGACCCCACCGCCCCCGCGCGCGACCTCGCCCTGCGGCTGCTGCGTCCCGACAAGAGCGCCGTGAGCGCCCGCGAACTCCTGAACGACCCCGCCCGCCTCGCCGCCGCGTTCACGTTGCTCCGCGCCTTCGGACCGCGCCTCGAGGCGCGCCGCGCCGAGGTGCTGCGCCGTGCGCTCGGTGCCGGACCGTCGGCGGCTGGCTCCGGCGCTCCCGCGGGCTCGGCCGCCGGCGCGACCGCCGCTGCGATGGGCGAACCGGAGTCGCTGGCCGAGATCGCCCGTGCGTTCGGCGTCAGCCGCGTCCGGGTCCACACGCTGTTCCGCGACGCCGTCGACCGGCTGGTCGACCTCGCCGTCCGCGGCGAAGTGCGGCTCTCGGACGGCACCGACCTGCAGGTCGCCTCCGAGTCGGCGGTCGACGTCGCCGTCCGCTGGGCGCGCATGGCGCCCGAGATGCGCCGAATCCGGGCGGTCAAAGCCGCGAACGAGCGCGACGCCGAAGCGCTCTGGGAGGTCGCGCACTACGTGCTCGCGACCCGCGGCCGCAAGCGGGCCGGGCTCTCGCCCCGAACACGGTCCGCCTACCGACGCGGCGTGCACGACCTGGTCGAAGCGTGGCAGGACGAGAACCTGCTCCGCCCCTCGCCCGACGCCGGCCCGATCTGGATGATCCGGCTCGAGACCGAACCGATCGAACGCCGCGTCGACGGACGTGCGACGCACGCGCCCCGCGCCCCCGCCACCGTCGCCGTCAAACTCGCCGCCGGCAAGGCGCTCTACCGCGCCCTGCGGCACGTCGGCGCGACCGACGCCGACCCGTTCCGCGACCTCACGGCGCCCACCGACCCGGTCGCCGCCGACGAGAAGCGTGAAGCCTATCGGCCCGGCGAGGTCGCGCGCCTGCTCGCCGCGGCCGATCCGCGTGATCGCGCGTTCGTGCACCTGTGCGCCAGCGCCGGCCTCCGCAACGCCGAGGCGACCTCGCTCACCTGGGGCCAGATCGACGCCCGCGACGGACTGCTGCGCCGCGTGGTCGGCAAGGGCGGCCGGGTCCGCGACGTGCCGGCCGCCGACGCGCTGCTGCGGTCGCTCGCGGCGATCCGGCCCGAGGGCGCCCGACCGGACCAACGGGTGCTGGGGTTCGGCGACGCCCGCGCCCGCGCCCGCTTGCGCGCCCTCTGCGCCCGGGCCGACGTGCGCTACGAAGGACGCGAGGTGCACGGGTTGCGCCACGCCGCCGGCACCGAGGTGGCTCGGCGGCACGGCATCGACGCCGCCGCCGATCTGCTGCGGCACGCGAACCTGCAGACCACCCGGCGTTACGCCAAACGCAGCCGCGCCGAGCGGCGCGCCGTGGCCGACGACCTGGCGGGCGGCTACGGCCCGCACGGCGCCCGCGACGACGCCGACGAGCGCTGACGCGCGGGCGTTCCGGGGTGGCGACCGTGCGGTAGACGGCGGCGACCGCGTCGCGACCGGCGGTCGACCTGCTACCTTCGAGGGCACGAGCGGGGCGCTCGGACGCCGCGGCCGGCGCACGCCCACGCCCCCCCGACACCGTAGGGAGACCGCCATGACGCGACCCGAGCCGTTCGCCGACCCGTCCCTCCTGTTCGACGCGTTCGACCGCAACGCCCACGTGAACGCCGCCACGCTCGACGACCTGAGCGACGAGCTGCTCACGTTCGAGGACGAGACCGGAGGGTTCTCCGTCGGACAGCACCTGGCCGACATGGTCTCGTTCCGTCACGAGTGGTTGCGTCGCGTCGCGAGCGGACACGCAGCGCGCATCCCCGATCCGATCGATCCCGACCACCCCACCTGGCTGCGGGCCCGCACCGCCACCGACCTGAAGGCCGACTTCGACGCGGGCGACGCGGCGATGCGGGCGGCGGTGGCGGAAGCGGTGGCGGACCGGCGAGCGTTCGAAGGGGTCTACGTTTCGCACCCGGCCGCGCTGCTGCTGCACTGCATCGTGCACGACGCCCACCACCGTGGCCAGATCGCGGCGCTGGTGCGGCGGTCGGGACGGTCGGAGGAACGCCGCCACGTTCTGGAGGAGCGCACCTGGTCCGTCTGGCGCACGTGACCGCGCCGTCGTGACGCTGCGCGGGAGGCGCTAGACGAACAGGTCGCCGCTCAAGTAGCGGTCGCCCCGGTCGCAGGCGATGAACACGATCGTCGCCAGCGGCGACGCGCCGTCGTCGGTGTCCGGACCCGCTCGCACCCCCACCGCCTCTACGACCTCCTGCACGATCCGGAGCGCCACTGCCGCCGCACCGCCGCTGCTCGTACCGGCGAACACGCCCTCCTCCGCCGCCAGACGCCGGGCGGTCGCGACCGCGTCCGCCTCCGTGACGTCCACGGTCCGGTCGACGACGCTCGGATCGAAGATCTCGGGGAGGAACTCGGGCGACCAACGGCGGATGCCGGGGATCTTCGCGCCGTCCGCCGGTTGCGCGCCCACGATCGTGACGCCCGGCAGGCGCTTCTTCAGGTGGCGCCCGACGCCGGTGATCGTGCCGGTCGTGCCCATCGCCGAGACGAAGTGCGTCACCGTGCCGTCGGTGTCGCGGACGATCTCGGGGCCGGTGGTCCGCTCGTGCGCGCCTGGGTTGTCGCGGTTCGCGAACTGGTTCAGCGAGACGTGGGTGCCGGCGGCGACCATCGCGTCCGCCCGTTCGCGGGCGTGCTCGATCGTGCGTTCGGCGGGCGTGAGGATCACCTCGGCTCCGAAGGCGCGCATGGTGCGGACCCGCTCCTCGGTCGCGTCATCGGGCATCAGCAGGGTCAGGTGCAGGTCGAAGCGGCCGGCCAGCATCGCCAGCGCGATGCCGGTGTTGCCGCTGGTCGCCTCGACGACGCGGTCGCCCGGGCGGATCCGGCCGCGGTCGAGCGCGCCGCGGAGCATCCCGAGCGCCGCCCGGTCCTTGACGCTACCGCCCGGGTTCTGGCCCTCGAGCTTGGCGTAGAGCCGCACGCGCGGATCCGGGGCCAGTCGCGTGAGGCGCACCAGCGGGGTGTTCCCCACCAGATCCGGCAGATCGTGCCCCGGTCCGTCGCCGGCTGGGGCCGTCACCGCTCGGACTCCCGCGGACTCGCCGACAGGTCGACGTCCATGCCCTCCCCCGTCGGCGGGTCGTCGTGGGCGTCGGGCGCGTCCCCGCCGTTGCGGGTCCGGACCGCCGGGCGGTACGCGACCCGCGCGAACGGCGGCACCGAGCGGGTGAGGAAGACGCTGCCGCCGATCACCGCGTCGTGCCCGATCACCGTGTCCCCGCCGAGGATCGTCGCGCCGGCGTAGACGACCACCCGGTCCTCGACCGTCGGGTGGCGTTTGCGGCGGGCGTCCTCCTTGCGGACGCTGTGCCCGCCCAGGGTGACGCCCTGGTACAGCTTCACGTCGTCGCCGATCACGGCGGTCTCGCCCACCACCACGCCGGTGCCGTGGTCGATGCAGAAACGGCGGCCGATACGGGCGCCCGGGTGCAGGTCGATCGCGGTCCGCGCGTGCGCCGCCGACGACAGCGCCCGCGCCAGCAGTTCGGCGCCGCCGACGTGCAGCAGGTGCGCCACGCGGTGCGCGGCGATGGCGTGGAAGCCGGGGTAGGTCCGGATCACCTCGTAGCGGCTCCGGGCCGCCGGATCGCCCTCGAGGATCGCTTGGGCGTCCGCCCCGAGCGCCTCGTGCAGATCCGGCAGCGCCGCTCGGAGCCGGTCGGCGAGCGCCAGCGCCCGGTCGGCGTCGAGCCCCGGAACGCCCGCGATCAGCGTGCGGGTGCGCTCGTGCAGGTCGGCCTCGAACGCCCGCAGCTCGGGGAGCGTCGCGAACCGCCGTTCGGAGAGCGCCGGGAACAGCAGCCCGATCAGGTCGCGGAACCAGATTTCCGCCTCGCGGGGCGACGGGCAGGTCGGGCAGTCCCGGTGGGCGCGGAAGCGGTCCTCGAGGAACGCCTCGTGCGTGGGCGAGGCGCGGAACGTGGGGGGCGGATCGGCGAGGGTCATCGCTTCGGAGGCTAGCAGGCGTCCGCGCCGGCGTCGGTGGGCCGGACGTCGGTCGGGCGGTCCTCGCCGGGGCGTTCGTCGCGCGCCTCGGTGGCCGGACCGAGCGGCGGCGCGACCCGCGCGACCGTGCCCGCGTGGACGACCCGGACGCGACCGTCCGCGTCGATCAGCCGTACGCCCCCGTCGGGGGCCAGCCCGTCGACCCGGCCCCGGAGCGTCGCGCCCCCCGCGCCGTGGGCGATCTCGACCGTGCGTCCGTCCAGCAGGTGCCGTCCGCGCCACGCCCGGCTCGGGTCGATCGCCTCCGGATCGTTCAGCAGGCGCTCGACGGCGGAGGCGACCGCCTCGGAGACCTCGCCCGCCGGCAGGCCGAGGCGGGCGCCGCCCTCCGGCGGGTCGTTGGCGGCGTTCAGGCCGACGCCGATCAGCAGGTGCCCCGAACGGTGCTCGAGCAGCAGGCCACCCGCCTTGCCCCAACCTCCGGACGCGTCCACGGCGCGGGTCCACAGGTCGTTCGGCCACTTCAGGCGCACCTCGGACCCGAGCGCTTCGAGCGCGTCGGCAAGGATCGCGGCGGTGCGGGAGGGCATGCGCCCGTCACGGAGCCGTCCGTCCGGATCGTGCGTCACGAACGTCTGCCAGGAACCGCCGGCCGGGCTCGCGAAGGCGCGGCCGAACCGTCCGCGTCCGGCCGTCTGCCGCTCGGCGCGGAACGCCGTCCGCACCAGGCGCGCCCCCCCGGCGAGGCGCCGCCGGGCCTCCTCCTGCGTCGAGTCGATCGCGCCGAGATCGACGACGGTCCAGCCGCCGCTCACGGGGCGGCCGGCTCGAGCGCCCGCGGTTCGTCCTCCTCCTTGCGGATCGAGAACACTCGGCTCACGCCGCCCTCGGTGGTGACGCCCCAGAGGACGTCGGCCGCTTCGAAGGTGGCCTTCTGGTGCGTGATGAGCACGAACTGCGTGCCGCGCGCCGCCCACCGCTCGAGGAAGCCGCGGTAGCGGCGGATGTTCGCTTCGTCGAGGGGCGCGTCGACCTCGTCGAGCACCGCGACGGGGAGCCCGGCGTCGCCGCTCTCCTCGCTCATCAGGGCGAACAGGAACGCCATCGCGCCCATGGTCCGCTCCCCCACCGACAGCAGCCCGAGCGCCTGCGTCCGCTTGCCCGGCGGCTGCAACCGGATCCGCAGGCCGACCGGACGCCGCTCGTCGAGGTCGGCGATCACGTCCCCTTCGCCGTCCGGACCGAACAGCTCGTGCACGTGCGCTCGGAACCGTTCGCGGATCGCGTGCACGGCGGCGACGAGGCGGTCGGTGGTCTCGCGGTCCAGGCGGGCGAGCGCTTCCTGGAGCCGGTCGACCGCGTCGCGGGCGCCCGCCACCTCCCGGGCCCGTTCGTCGTGGTCCGGCCGCAGCTGCGCCAGCTCCTGCGCGGCCCGGTGGTTGACCGCGCCGAGCGCCGCGAGCGCCTGTTCCGCTTCGCGCAGGCGGGTGCGGGCGGCGCGTTCGTTCAGTTCGACCGGTTCGAGGCCGGCGGGGAAGGAGGTGCGCTCCTCCTCCGCCTGTTCGAGCGCGGTTTCGCGCCGGGCGGCCTGGACCCGCACCCGCTCGAGCGCCTCCGCACGCTCCGCCTGCGCGGCCGCCACCGACTCCGCCTCCTCCTCCGCCGAGCGCAGCTCCTCCCGCGCCGCCTCGCGGCGTTCCTCCGCCGCCTGCAGGTCGTCGGGGACCTCGGCCCGGGTCTGCTCCGCCCGACGCTCCGCCTCCGCGACCGCGGCCCAGGCGGCCTCGAGCGCCGCCTCCAACCGCTCGGCCTCGCGCGCCGCGACCTCCGACCGCTCCAGGTCCCGGGCGTAGCGCTCCCGTTCGAGCTCGTAGGTACGGCGACGCTCCCGGGCGGCCTCGAGGCGCCGCCGCGCCG